>NZ_JACJNU010000038.1:0-132296 GCF_014849525.1 Microcoleus sp. FACHB-SPT15
TCTTGCCAAATGTTTCAGGATTTGTAACTCTACATCCATTGCCCTACCTACAATGCACGAGGTTTACAGTATTTATTTCTTCATTCTAATTCTCGGAGAGTGACAGAAGAGGGATATATTTTTCTTCATTGTCAAATACAGCTTGTTTAATATCATCGAACAACTGCTCAAAATTTTTAGTTTCCCAAACAAACGGACGCTGATAATCAGGTATTTCAAATAAGTAACCTTCTCCTAAGAGGTTTATAAGACCGAGTTCATAGGCTTTTATTCTTGATTCTTGTATTTCTTTAGTCATTTTTCACTATTTTTTCGTAGCGTTGTATCAATTCCCAGGTAGCTGGTTCTCTACGGGAAACTCTGATTGAGGGACAAATTTTATAGGATCTACTGATAGCGTTCCCAGGAACCCCTAGAAAGTGACAGTTTTAGCTTTAACCCAGACAAACTCGCATCTAGAAGGCTGAGTAGATGCGAGTTTGACTTCAGCCGCAGGAGTCTCGAAGACTTAGCATAGCTTCAAACCTTTATACCGTTATAGCTTTACTACACCTGCTAGACAACATAAGTGTGATCGTGCCAGTAACCAGGAAGAGTAGAGTTGGTGGGCAGTTCTACAATAAGGGCATTGAGGTTGGAAAACGCTCATGCCTGTGCCGGAAACGAACGAAAAGACAGCAACGCCTACAGCAAGCCTCTACGAATCAGATTTCTATGCCTGGACGCAGGAACAAGCTTCATTACTTCGCAAACATCAGTGGAGTGAGCTTGACTTGCTCAATTTGATTGAGGAGATTGAATCCTTGGGGAAACAGCAACGTCAGGAACTGCGAAATCGGTTGAGTGTATTGATTGGTCATTTACTGAAATGGGAGTACCAATTCTCTAGCCGTAGCCGTAGTTGGCTTGCAACAATTCAGGTGCAGCGTCTGGATGTGTCCGAACTGCTTGAAGAGAATCCCAGCCTCAAACCCTACTTGGAGGAAGCACTCCAGAAAGCATATGCTAAGGGTGTCATATTGGCTGTGAAGGAAACTGAGCTGCCTAGTAGTACTTTTCCGATTGAGTGTCCCTACAGTTTGACGGAAATTTTAGGCGATCGCTTTTATCCTGGGGAAGCGAGTGAGTTGGTTAGTGAATTTGAGTAGAGGTTGAGCTGAAGAAGTTGGGAACTTCACTCTCTTCAACATCAAAGGTAATGACTATCGCCTGATTGTCAGTATCGGCTGGCGTTGACCAACAGAGGATGTCAGGAAAGAGTAAACATATCTTTATAGTTGGCGAAGTCGAAGATTCTGAGACAGAATAATGGTCAGAATTAAGATAGGTTACAACTGATTACCAGGACTTTATGGCTGACCTAGCGCCAAAAACGAGTTTCGAGATCGTCTCTTTAGACGATACAGCCTTGATCCAGATACCCATTCGCCTGAGTGGTTTGGAAGCTGTGGCTTTCAAAGAAACTTGTCAGCAACTTCTGCAAGGGGATTCTATTCCCAAAAAAATTAATTTCGATTTCAGCCAGACTACGTTTATTGACAGTAGTGGAATTGGTGCATTGGTGAGTAATCACAAGAGTGCTAGAGGAAAAGGAGTTGAACTAGTACTTAGGAATGTAACTCCTCAGGTGATGGCTGTGCTGGAAATGACAGCGCTTGACAAGGTTTTGACCCTTGAGCAACTGGATGAACCCAAACGGCTAACTGATAATTGGGGAAAAACGCAGCTGCCAACCACTCACCCTTCTGTACGCTCTCCCGTGAAGCGTACTTTAGATGTTGTGGGCGCAATTGTGGGTTTAGGGATTACTAGCGTTGCCCTTATCCCAATTGCGATCGCGATTAAACGCGATAGTCCAGGCCCAATTTTCTTTGGTCAAACTCGCTTAGGTTGGATGGGAAAACCCTTTACAATCTGGAAATTCCGCTCTATGTATATGGATGCGGAAGAAAGAAAAAAAGAACTTGAAAGCATAAATCAGTCAGACGGTAAGACTTTTAAAATTGAGAATGATCCCCGAATAACGCCTGTAGGTCGCTTTTTACGGAAAACCAGTTTAGATGAACTGCCTCAATTCTGGAATGTCATTAGAGGTGAGATGAGTTTGGTTGGTACTAGACCCCCAACACCGAATGAAGTTGACATCTATGAAGTACCGGAGTGGCAACGCTTAGATGTTAAGCCAGGAATGACCGGGGAATGGCAGGTGAATGGACGCTCTTCAGTCCGCAATTTTGAAGACATCATTAAACTGGATTTACGCTACCAGCAAAACTGGTCGTTAGCGTATGATCTGAAACTCATCGTCAAAACAATCTTGGTTGTGTTTCGTAAAGATAGTGGCGCTGTTTAGAAAAACCTGGAACCAGCTTCGGTTCATGCACAATGAAAGACCAGGCCAACAATCCCATCTTCAGGTGAAGACGGACTTGAATGCTGTGACAGAAGTTTTGCAGTGGTTCGAGGAATTTACTTCATCTCTACTGCCTCATCAACTTGGGTCGCAGTGCCAACTTGCTTTGGTCGAAGGCTTTACCAATGCGGTTCGCCATGCCCATCATGACTTACCTCCAACCACTCCAATTGATCTAGAATTAAAGGTTTTTCCTGATTTCCTAGAGATGCGAATCTGGGATCATGGGCCCCCCTTTGATTTTCAAGCAAAACTCCAATCCCTCTGCCAGGAGGAATGTGATCCACTTGAAAAAGAAGGAGGCAGAGGGCTGATTTTTATGCAGCAACTAACAGACGAGCTTTCTTACGCTCGGCTGGATGATGAGCGCAATTGTCTACTGATGCGTAAACGACGCTAGATTTCAGCAACAGCTCGTTCAATCAAACGCCTTGCCAGGGTTTGAGTGCCCGTGTGTTCGTAGTAGTTTGTGGATACATCCAGAAAGGCACCTAGGTAGTCCAACTTATTGTCGGCAACATCAATAAACCCTTGCAAGTTATTTGCTACTTTTTGGGGAGTTAAAGCTTTTGAGGCAACAAAATTACCCATCCAACCTTTAACCGAGTCAAAGCTACGACCAATAAAGTTGAGCTTGCCACCGGAATCGCCACCAGGAATGGTGTCTTTGATACTGCTGAAGGTCTGATTTTGTTCTAAATCTGAAGGCTTTAGACCTGAAATGGTTGATTGTGCTTTTTGGATAAAGTCAGGACCAAGGGGAATCAGACCATCAAAACAAACCAGTGCTGCCATCCGCATCAAGTTTTCGCCACCATAGTCCCCCAAAGAACCAACGAAGTCCCCAATACTATCGCCAGGGATACCGTTAATTTGGCAGAAGGCGACGACCTCCACGACTAATTTCAAGCACAAATCAATAGTCTGTGCTTTGTCAGCTTTCGGTGTTAGTCGGTTTAAGAAACCCATTAGGGGAATTTTCTCGCCAACTTTATTAGCTAGGGCAGCAGCACCAAGAGCATAATCAGTCTTGTCAACGGTTTGGTAAAGCCACATGGCGCGTTGGTAGCCCTGAGAGCGATCGTTGTACAAATAGACAGCGCGATCGCCTATTTGCTGAATCAGGGCTTCATCCGTTTCACCCGTAACGGTGCGTATTGTATTCTCAAAACCAACCAAATTATTCCACTGACCAGGAATGACAAAGTCTAGTGACCGTAGTGCCATCGTGGTAATGTTTTTAGTTGGCAGTTCATTAACGAGTTCAAAAATTGGTTTGCTCACAAAAAGGCTCCTTATCTTCGTTTTGAGTTTTTACCAGATGCTTCAATCATTAGGTCTTGAGTCTTGAAATGGCAGTCAGGGAAAGCCTCCTACTCAAGAATATTGAGGGGGTTCTGATGCCATCAAGCCTGATTTACTGAAGTCGAGCAAGACCATTGAGGTTAAATTTTTGTAGCCAAGCTTCGCGATCGCTTGCTGTAAATGAAGGGTCACGAGATAAGGCTTTCACCTGGTAGCGGTTGTTGACGAGGACAGCCGTTTGAGTATTGCCAACTTCTACGGCTGGATAACCCCCAATTTTTTTTGTACTTTGCTGAAATTTCGCTACTGCGGCCGGAGTGCTACTCGTGTCAGAAATAGATAGCATTGCAACATCTTTGCCATCTTTTTTCAACTTCCCCTCAGCAAATCCTTTTTTCTCCTGAGCATAGGCAAAATCATAGCCATTGCCCCCTTTCGGGAAGAACTTATTAAAACTAGAGCCTTGTGTGGCATCTTTCGCAACAGCCTGACCACTTTTCTGCTGACTGCTTTCCTGCTGTGCCTGGTCAAAACGAGAAGGAGCCTCTGTCGCGCAGGATGTTACGAAAAGTAATAGGCATAAAAGCAAAGGAGCCAAAATCTTACGCAAACGGTTCATAATCATCGTTTTCTCCTTGAATGATTGGGGTTCTTGTTCCAATTCTGGCGCAGTGTTTGCTAATCGGGATCACCCTCAAGTCACATCACAAAGCTCACACAAGAAGCACTATGGAAATCTGCCATTTCTAGACAGGGGAAGAAACACAAGCCAACGTTAATGGTTGACGGGATTTCTTCACTTATGTCAACCGTTAACAGAATCGCCCGTACTTTAATTAGAGGAGGAGTCAATTTGTTATTAAATTTGTTACAAAAGTAAACACTCAACGGAATTCCCCATACTTTAGTTGAAGCAGAGGTCAACTCTAAGTTTCTTGCCCCAAAGGAAAACTCACAACAGACATGCTGACTAACTCCTCTTGGTCGAATCTGCTACAAGGTGTTGCTCAAGCTACCAGTCAACTACTGACAACGGCTGACTATGGACTGGGAATTAATCTAGCCTTAGCCACCTTGGGGCAAGTCACTAATGTGGATCGAGTCTATATTGCCCAAATTCATCCGCATCCAGAGACAGGTGAGCCTGCAACCAGTCTGCGGTACGAGTGGTCAAGGGATACCGTTGAGCCTCAAATTGCCAATCCTCGCGTGCAGAATGTCCCGTTTTCCGCCTTTGGCATGGAGAGGTGGTACGACGAGATTCAGCACGGACAACCACTGAGTCTATTAGTTCGAGATTATCCCGTCGATTCAGGAGAACGGCAACGATTTGAACCTCAAGGGATTCTGTCGATTATCGTAGTGCCGATTCCAGTGAATGGAGAATTTTGGGGGGTTGTTGGCTTTGATGATTGCCAGAGTGAACGGCGGTGGTCAAAGGATGAAGAAGCGGTTTTGATGACAATGGCAGCAACCTTGGGAGGCGCGATCGCACATCGCCAAACTGAAGCTGCACTCCGCCAAAGCCAATCTAGAGTCGAACAAATTGCCGCTAATGTACCGGGAATGATTTTTCAATTTCTCCAGCGAAAAGATCGCTCCCGCTGTATCCTCTATGCCAGTTCTGGTTGTACTGAACTCTATGAATTACAGCCAAAGACAATTCAAGCCAACTCTCAGTTACTTACCGACTTGATTCACCCCGATGACCGTGAGACGTATGAACAATCTGTAGCTGCTTCGATTGCCACTTCATCGCCTTGGAATTGGGAAGGACGCATTATCACCCCTTCCAGCAAACTTAAGTGGGTTCAAGGTCGTTCCCGACCACAGCAACAGCCAAACGGTGACATCCTTTGGGACGGCTTGATGGTAGATATCACAGACCGCAAACAGGCGGAAGTGGCTTTGCGGCAAAGTGAAGCCAGAAATCGTGCCTTTGTCAACGCGATTCCCGACTTAATGTTTCGGCTGCAACGGGATGGAACCTATCTAGATGTCAAAGCGGAAAATGTAAGCGATTTGTTGATTGACCCAACTCAGGCAATTGGTCAAACGGTCTATGATGTGCTTCCCCTAGATGTTGCCCAAGAGCGGATGTATTATGTTGAGCAAGCATTGAAGACTGGGGAAGTTCAAAGCTTTGAATATCAACTATCCTTTAACGGCAAAGAACGTGATTATGAAGCACGAATTGTTGTCAGTGGTGAAGATGAAGTTTTGACAATTGTCCGTGATATTACAGAACGTAGGCAGGCAGAATGCGCCTTACGAGAAAGTGAAGAACGGTTCCGCAATTTAGTAGAAAAATCTTTGGCAGGAATCTACGTCATTCAAGATGGTAAGTTTCCTTATGTTAATCCCAAGTTTGCCGAGATTTTTGGCTATACGCTAGAAGAATTTCTATCTAGTCGTGACTTATCCAATCTCCCAATCCCAGAAGATGCAGATTTGGTTGCTGAAAATGTCAGAAAGCGGTTGGAGGGTGAAGTTGAAACCATTCACTACACCTTCAGAGGACAAAAAAAAGATGGGACGTTGATTACTCTGGAAGTACTGGGAAATAAAACAGAATTCAAGGGAAAGCCAGCGGTGATCGGAACATTGCTGGATATTAGCGATCGCCAACGTGCAGAAGCGCAATTGCGAGAAAAAGAAGAACAGTATCGCAGCATTTTTGAATCTACAAGTGATGGTTTAATCATTAATGATCCAGATACAGGCTTAATTGTCGAGGCAAATCCTGCTTGCTGTCAGATGCATGGCTACACTTACGATGAATTTATTGGACTAAATCCTAAAGCCTTTATCCACCCCAATAGCTACCACTTATATAAAGAATACATGGTCAAACTGAAGGCAGGTGAACTGTTTATCGGTCAGGCTGATGATGTTCGTAAAGATGGTACTGTATTTCAAGTTGAGGTGCTTGGTACACGCTTTATGTACCGAGGCAAGCCACATTTTTTAGCAGTGGTACGTGACATCACTGAACAAGTAAAAGCAGAAGCCGAAATACGTCTTGGCGCACAACGCGATCGCCTTAGAGCAGAAATCGCCTCTCGGATTCGGCAAAGCCTCAATATTGAGCAAATTCTCAAAACAACTGTCACAGAAGTTCGGCAGTTTCTCAACGCGGATCGAGTCTTTATTATCCAGATTAACGAGTCCCAAAACCCCATGTTTGCTGAATCGGTTGCTACGGGTTGGGGTTCAATCCGAGGACTGTTTTTTGAAGACTTGGAAGACAATGATACACTCAGGCAATTAATTCCAATGTTTATCGCTGGAGGGGTAATTGTCATCAACGATGCGTCAACCGCAGAGATATCACCCCTACGCGCTGAGTATTTTGCCAAGTACGGTGTTAAAGCGAGCCTCGCGGTACCAATTGAAGTCAGTGGTAGCATATCGGGACGATTAGCCGCTCATCAATGCAGTAAATCTCGGCAATGGCAACAATGGGAAATTGATTTATTAGAACAATTGGCGACACAAGTTGCGATCGCTCTGCAACAAGCTCAGTTATACCAAGAAGTTCAAGACCTCAACACCAATTTAGAACGGCTAGTTGAGCAACGTACCCAAGAACTCCAACAAAAATACGCTGAACTGCAAGAACTACATCAACTCAAAGATGTCTTCCTACACGCTGTATCTCACGACTTGCGTACCCCTGTCATGGGTTGGTTACTTGTCCTGAATAATCTACTCAACCAGCAACCAGTCCTCAATCGTCAGGTTGTCAGCAGCAACGAACAACCAACAACGAACAACCGACAACAAACAATTCCAGTATCTCGCTCAATCTTAGAGCGAATGATTCAAAGTAGCGATCGCCAGTTACGCCTGATCGACTCACTCCTTGATGTCCATCAGAGTGAAGTTCAAGGCATGGTTCTACAACGGGAACCCTTACAGCTAAAAACCCTCATTCAAAACCTTGTTGAGGATTTAGCTGCCTTACTGGAAAAAAATCAAGCGACTCTAACGAACCATGTCACTACTGACTTACCAGTGATTCTTGCCGACTCAACTCAGTTACAGCGAGTCTTTGAAAACTTGCTTTCCAATGCAATGAACCACAACCCGCCGGGTGTTCATCTCACACTAGAAGCCAATGTAGAGCCTGATTTAATTCGCTGTAGTGTCTCCGATAACGGTGTAGGGATGAATCAGGAAACTATAGCAATGGTCTTTCAACTCTACACTCAAGGCAACACCCCGAAACAACGTCCTAAAAGAGGACTCGGCTTAGGGTTATATCTGTGTCACCAAATCATTACTGCCCATGGCGGTGATATTGGCGTTGATAGCTGTCCCAATATTGGTACTACCTTCTGGTTTACCTTACCCCGCTAAAGTAACACCCATAACCAATAAGCCATTTAAAATACAAAATTCATCTAGGGGAACCTGATAAGGAATCATTTCGGCTGTTTCCTACATAAAATTTAAAGGCACATTAGCTAGTACTAAGTTCAGGATAGAAACAGTATAATTCTTGCCAAAGTAAGAGAGGAAAAAGAAAAGTAGGTCAACGTCGAAAAAACGATGACCTACGAACTTATCAAGCAGCTTGAACTAGAAGTGCTTTATGGAAGAGAAATTGAATTATTCGGTGCTGCTAAAAGCGGTGAGAAAGTTGGTGGCGTTACGTTAGGGTTGACAGTAATTACAGGATTACCACTGACTTGCAAGTTAGTAGTAGTCTCTGGGTCAACGGTAAAAGTTGCAGTAGTAGTTGGCGCTGCCTGAACAACAATGCCCGTGCCAGGAGGAGTATCAACACTGTTATCACCGATACCAACAACGAGAGCTGCATTTTCTGCCAAAGCGACAGCGACACCAACACCACTAAGAGTGTTGCTGACATCATTATTGACAACTGTCACCGTTCCTTGAGTTGCTCCTGTCGAATCAACACTGACACCATTAACATTGTTATCGAGTGTGTTGTTGCTAATGGTTGCATCAACCTGAGTTTGCTCAACAGTACTAACATCAATTGCAGTCCCTGTTGTGGATTGAACACCATTGCCGTCAACATTGACACCCACTACCGAATTGCCTCCTCCCTCAATGCTGATTCCCGTTTGACCACCTGTGACTTGATTCGCCACAATATCTACCGTTCCTGTGGCTGTGTCAGCCGAGTTAACCGCGATGTTCTCCTCATTGTTAGTGAGAGAGTTACCGTTGACGCTGACGTTTGCCAGTTCACCCTGTTCTGAGACATCAACAGCAATCCCTGTCTCGGAAGTGTTATTAACGCTATTGCTGCCAATGTTCCCAGTAAGGGTAGAATCGCCTGCCGCCTCAATGCTGATTCCCGTTTGACCACCTGTGACTTGATTCGCCACAATGTCAACCGTTCCTGTGGCTGTATCAGTCGAGTTAACCGCGATGTTCTCCTCATTGTTAGTGAGAGAGTTACCGTTAATCGTGACGTTTGCCAGTTCACCCTGTTCTAAGACATCAACAGCAATCCCTGTCTCGGAGGTATTATCAACACTGTTGTTGCCAATGTTCCCAGTGAGGACAGAATTTCCCGCGACATCGACGTTAATACCCAGTCCACCGCCTGTAACCTCATTCTCCACAATGTTGACAGTGCCTACGGCTGTATCATCTAAGCCAACACTAATGTTCTCAGGATTGTTGCTTAAGGAGTTGTCGCTGACGGTGACGTTTATCAATTGACCTTGTTCTAAAACATCAACATCAATGGCAGCTTGTGTCGTGTCTTCAACAGTGTTGTTACCGATATTCCCGGTGAGAACAGAATTTCCAGCAACATCAACATTGATGCCTAGTCCACCGCCTGTAATCTCATTATTTACAACGTCTACGGTACCTGTAGCGGTATCAGTCAACCCAACCCCAATGTTCTCAGTATTGTTAGTGAGGGAGTTATCGTTAATCGTGACATTTGCCAGTTGACCTTGTTCTAAGACATCAACATCAATGGCAGTCTGTGTCGTATCTTCAACCGTGTTGTTACCTATATTCCCGGTGAGGACAGAATTTCCAGCAACATCAACATTGATGCCCAGTCCACCACCTGTGACCTCATTGTTCACAATCCCCACGGTTCCTGTGGCTGTATCGGTTAAGCCAACTCCGATGTTCTCCAGATTATTCGTGAGGGAGTTATCGTTAATCGTGACATTTGCCAGTTGACCTTGTTCTAAGACATCAACATCAATGGCAGTCTGTGTCGTGTCTTCAACAGTGTTGTTACCGATATTCCCGGTGAGGACAGAATTTCCAGCAACATCAACGTTAATGCCCAATCCACCACCTGTGACCTCATTGTTCACAATCCCCACGGTTCCTGTGGCTGTATCGGTTAAGCCAACTCCGATGTTCTCCAGATTATTCGTGAGGGAGTTATCGTTAATCGTGACATTTGCCAGTTGACCTTGTTCTAAGACATCAACATCAATGGCAGTCTGTGTCGTGTCTTCAACAGTGTTGTTCTCGATGTTCCCAGTGAGGACAGAATTTCCAGCAACATCAACATTAATGCCCAATCCACCACCTGTAATCTCATTATTTACAACGTCTACGGTACCTGTAGCGGTATCAACCAAGCCAACCCCGATGTTCTCCAGATTATTCGTGAGAGTGTTTTCGCTAATCGTGGCATCAACTTGAGCTTGCCCAAGAACATCAACAGCAATTCCTGTCCCTGTAGTGTTGTTGACAGTGTTGCTGCCGATGTTAATGTCAATCAGAGAGCTACCTCCTGCCTCAACACCTACCCCGATTCCCCCACCGATGACCTCATTCTCTACAATGTCTACGGTACCTACGGCTGTATCAACCAAGCCAACCGCGATGTTCTCCACATTATTTGTGAGGGTGTTGTCACCAATCGTGACATTTGCCAGTTGACCTTGTTCTAAGGCATCAACAGCAATACCTGTTTCCGTCGTGTTGTTGACGGTGTTGTTACCGATGTTGCCAGTGAGGACAGAGTTCCCTGCGACATCAACGTTAATGCCCAGTCCACCACCTGTGACCTCATTTTCCACAATGCCCACGGTTCCTGTGGCTGTCTCAACTAAGCCAACCCCGATGTTCTCCAGATTATTCGTGAGAGTGTTTTCGCTAATCGTGGCATCAACTTGAGCTTGCCCAAGAACATCAACGGCAATCCCTGTCCCTGTAGTGTTGTTGACAGTGTTGCTGCCGATGTTAACGTCAATCAGAGAGCTACCTCCTGCCTCAACACCTATCCCGATTACCCCGCCGATGACCTCATTCTCTACAACCCCTACAGTTCCCACGGCTGTATCAACTAAGCCGACAGTGATGTTTTCCAGGTTGTTAGTTAGCGAGTTTCCATCAATGTTCAGGTTAACGTTACCAGTATTGTTGTTCAGTGAAATGCCCGCGTTACTATCAATAATGGTATTATTAGTAACGGTAGTTGTTCCAGTTACATTACTAAGAGAAATACCGCTTTGAGCAGCACCAGTAATCACGTTGTCACGGATGATTGCGCCACTGACATTGGTTGCTTCAATAGCATTGCCTGTCGAATTGAGAAATCTGAATCCGGATAGAATCGTGTTGTTTCCCAGTGCAACGGTACCTGTGATGGTTGGTAGCAGACCAGTTCCAGAGAAGGGTAACTGCACATTGCCAGCTTCTACTGTGTCAATGATCTGTGCGGGGCCAGTTGAAAGTATTGATACATTATCTGGAATCCTAAAGGCAGCAATTCCTGGATCTATAGTGGCTCGTACATAAACAATGTCATTGGGTTGAGCTATTGCCAAAGCTTCTTGGACAGTTGCAAAGGGACTCTCAAAGGTACCATCACTGTTCCCAATACCCAGGTTTACGTGTTGGAATCGGTAGGCTTCATTGGTTGTTGGGTTGGTTGCTGTAATGGTTTCAAAATCCTCCTGCTCATCAACTGTAATTGTTGAAGTACGGCCAACTGACTCTCCAATGCGAGCCAAAGTGCTATTTCTTTGAGCACCACGGGGTCGAGTTCCTGGAAAGGTAGCCCCCAAGCTCAAAACGACCCTTGTATCGAATAGTGGGTCATTCTGCACCATTAAACCGACTCGAAGGTTATCGGATGGACGGGCTTCCAGTCTTCCTCGAATCCCAAAGCCATCATCACCACCTGGAGCATTGTAGTAATACACACCCCCATAGCCTCGCAAGTCTCCCTCTCCAAGTCGCGCTAGTTGGGTACCGACTTCAAGATCTAAGCCTCCCACGGCTGCCTCAAACCGTCTATCTCGATCTAAAAGTAAGAAGTTTCCCTCAAAGTTAGGATTGGAGAAGGATTCGGCGACCTGTTGGCGTTGATCGCCAATAGGAAGGTAGCCATTAACTCGGAAATCCCATTTATTAGTCAGTAGCTCAAAACCAGCACCAATTTGATTAAAGAAGCTGTTACCAGTGTCACGGAAGTCGTAAGCAATGTAGCCTCCTAGAATTTGATCTTGAGATGAACTGTAGAACCGCTGTCCTAGCACTAGATTTCCGCCCATAGTAGAGTCAGTCAAGTACAACAATTTTCCTTCTAGGAAGGTAAGGTTGTTTCCTGGACTCTGTTGTAGAGGAATAAAGCCTTCAAGGCTAAAAAATGGTTCTTCATAACCCGGACCTGTGGTGGTAAAGCCTACTCCACCTCTGGGAGAAACTCTAAGATCGTCGGCTGAACCAGTTTCTGAAGGTAATTCGGGTTCTGAGTCCGGTGTCTGAGCTACTACTGGCGTTATGAGTGTGGTAGCCGAGATTAAGCTTACGCCTAGTGATAGCAGTGACAGCTTTAACGTCTTCATGTGCATCCTTATAAATTTTGTGGCTTCTTGAGAGGCGAAATTCTGTCTCTAGAGCAAAATGCTTTTCTGTAGATTAGTGGCTGTTGTGAGTTACTAGGATCAGTAGAATCCAGGAAATAAATAAAGAGATTTAAAGTGTTTCTCTAGTGAAATCACGGAGGATTTTTGAGAAATATTTGATATGTTGGTGTTTTCTTGGCGGCTTAGAAGTTGATATTGACCGAGCGCTCAAAACAGAACCCTAGACTAGGGTTTCAAAAAGCGTTCATCACTGTCCAGTTGGATTCTTTGCCGATCCTGTGCGTCGAAAATCGCCCTCGACTGTCAGTTGAGGCGATTATCTTTAGCAGGTGGCTATACCTAGTCGTCGGGTGATCTTCACCCAAAACTCTGTGGAATTACGGATTAGAAAAATCAAGAAATTTTGTAGATTTAAGGTGTCATCTCTCTTGTGGGGTCGAAGAAATTGAGCAATAACGCCTTACTGAGGGCAACTCTTGCCCCAATGGTAATTACAGTGTCGCTGCGGCAGCCGCACCAATCCACTCCACTACAAAAATGGACATTTGAGAACGAACCGATTATCAGAATCGGTCGTGCGGTTGATAACCATGTCGTTCTCCACAGTTCTGTTGTCTCACGTCATCATGTTGAAATCCGGCACATAGCCAGCTACTGGCAAGTGATTAACTTTGGAAATAATGGGACGTATCTCAATGGGGAACTGATCACAACTATTCCTGTAGTTGACGGCATGATCGTTGCTCTCGCTACCTCTGGCCCTCAACTTCAGATTAACTTAGGCGACACGGCTCAAAAGCCTAGGCAAAAAACGGTATCAAGCCAACATCCTGCGTCTCAAGAGAATCAAGCAAAGGAAAGAGACACCTATCTCCAAAAGCCAAAGTTCTCAAGTGAGAGCTTTCTTTAAACAAGAGCGATAACTACCAAAAAAAGTAGGCTCCATTACTAAAGATGTTCTTGTTTCGTCAGAGTTTTAAACATTGTCACTGGCCGATCGCATTTATCCTGCTGGTACTCGTCGCGGGCTGTTCCTTCACGCCATACCCAACATTGCATCCAACTCCACCTACTCCGAGTGCGCTCGCATCTAACCCCACGACTTCAGCGAAACAAGAAGATATTTGGTCTTTGCTTCAGCAAGGGGAACCCGGTTATGTAGTGATGATGCGCCATGCGATCGCACCTGGAACGGGCGATCCGCCTAACTTCCGCGTTGAGGATTGCACGACACAACGAAATCTATCAGCAGAAGGTAGGGCGCAGGCTGTGCGAATGGGTGAGGCATTCCGCCGTCGTAACATTCGGGTTGCGAGAATTTTATCCAGTCAATGGTGCCGCTGTTTGGAGACGGCGAGGCTGATGAATTTAGGCACAGTGGAAGCGTTTCCAGCGATTAACTCATTTTTTAGCGATCGCCTTACTGAACCTAGGCAAACGGCACAAGTGCGCCAGTTTATTGCTGATAACCGTTCCACTCCCGGCGTGATTATTCTGGTTACCCATCAAGTCAACATTACTGCGATCGCTGAGATTGTACCCCAATCCGGTGAATCCGTTGTGCTGCGGGCTAATCAGCAAAATCAGGTAGAGTTAGTCGGACAAATTACCCCCTTATAAACCAGCACAATCAAGGCATAGAGAGACTTTTAAGGATTTAAGCCGACTTGCTTTAAAAAAGTTGATAAGTCGGGCAAGAAACTCTTTGAGCCTCTAAAATAGTATATATGTACTACTTGCTGGGATACTTGGGTTCAGTGTTAATTGAGCCTGGTTCCGGCAGGCTTACTTATGACTATACGACTTCGATTAAGTAGTTTTCTCTCATGCCAAGAGCAACTTTACCCAGAACAACTGCACCCTTAAGTAGCGACGACAAGGGCACAATTGCTGCGGTGTTGACGTGGGACTTGTGCAAGCCAGTCACTCCCGAAGAAATCGAAGCCATCCAGGTAAATGGAGAGTGGGTAGCTGTGCGGCTAAGCTGCCAGCGGGCTGTACCTATTCATCGCGATGTCTTCCGCTCAATCCGGCAGCAGCAATCCTATCCTCTCAACTAACAAGACATTGTGTTTAGAGGCGATTCATTAAGTAAATATTAAGAGCTTGCTTCGCTACTATTTTTGTAGAGCGTGTACACACTGACCTAATATTAAGGACTAGCGCAGTTTTAGACCTTTAATAACTATTCCCATTTTGATACCCTGCTCAATAGGTGAAAATTGTTTCTGTTTAGCCGCCCTTTCTGGTTGAGCATGAACTTCGGCTAAGCCAAGAGTGAGTAAAGTCACGAAGATGATGGTACTGGTCAAGTTGCAAGTAAATTTTAAGTTAAACATCGCCTTGTCCTACTGTTGATATGACAACAGTAGGGAGCCTTGATGAGCGGCAAGGATAGCGATATGCAACTGGTTTAAGTGACTAAGCTTTAGGTAGTGAAACTAGCCAAAAGAAGTAGATTACTCGGCATTTAGGCTAGACAATTCTTTGATTGGCACTAGAGTAAGCTTCTCACCCATTATGAAGACTCCTAGGGGCGCAAAGTTAGCTCTTTTGAAAGAGCAGGAGTTACTCTCCTGATAGAGTGTTTAGCTTCCTTCGCTTAGCTATTTTGAAGCTAGAGTTGCTAAACAGTTTTAAGAAAATGCGGGAAGATCAATCATTCTCTAATGTACTTGTGGTGATGCTTGTGGGAGCCGCATTTGCTGCTGGAGCGATCGGCTTTCAACCTTGGAGACATCAGGATTCTGCCTCAGTGGAAGTAGAGCGCACTGCCCAACAGAATAGTTATGATGCTGCTCCTGTGTCAGAGTAATTTCAGAGAAATACCCGCCTTGCCAGGAAGGCGGGTCTGAGTAATATCTTTGTTAAATGCTGCTCAAAGCTAACATCATCAAGCTTGGTTCTTCTCTCTCGGTAGGAAGAGAATCGTGTCCAGAAAGTCTGTATATAAAAATACACTATAAGGATTTGACCAAGTGTTTGCTGATCATTGCTATCTCTTGAGCCAATATTGAGTACATACACTCAGTAGTTGTATGCCTAATAACACGTTGACTTAACGTGAACACTTTCATGAGGTACAGGTTAACTTAGACCATTCCTATTAATTTGGGAATTGTAAAAAACACGAGTTGAATAAGCGATCGCCCGTACTGGAGTTTGGGTGATCGCTTTTTTTTGAAGAAACTCAGATTCAAGGTACATTCGTGGTAATAACAAGTTTGCATCTTGCTGTTGTACCCTTAACACAAATACTGGGAGACAATTTACTTTGAGTCTCAAGCTTTATTTATTACGTCACGGGCAAACAGATAGTAGTCGGAATAATGCATTTTGCGGTTCAACTGACGCAGACTTAACGTCAGATGGGGTGGACATGGCAAAGGCTTTTGCGATCGCTTATCGTTCTACACCTTGGACGGCGATTTTTTGTAGTCCAATGGCACGAACCGTTGCAACGGCTAAGCCTCTATGTGAAGCCATTGATATGCAGCCAGAACTGCGGGATGGCTTAAAAGAAATCCACTACGGCAAGTGGGAAGGTCAATCAGTTGATATAGTAAGTCGTGATTACCACGATGACTACATCCGGTGGACGGCTGACCCCGCTTGGTATCCACCAACTGAAGGAGAACCCGCTGTTGCGATCGCGTCTCGTGCTTTGCTAGTTATTGAGGAAATCAAGCAACGGTTCTCTACGGGTAATGTTTTGATTGTCTCCCACAAGGCAACCATTCGCATTATTTTGTGTAGTCTTTTAGGAATTGATGTTGGACGCTTTCGCTTTCGTTTAGGATGTCCAGTTGGTTCAGTGAGCATTGTTGAATTTGGTTCTCATGGCCCATTACTTCATGCTTTGGCTGACCGTACTCATTTAGATGAACGTTTGCGTACTTTACCAGGAACTTAAGGTGAATGGTACTGGCTTAAGCAGCGATCGCAGAGAAGCCAAATGTGGTAAAAAAGTCTCCCAGGCTAGGTTTGAATAACTCACCGCCTAGGAGATGGAATTATTCAGTGCCTCTACTATGCCCAATCGCGTCGAAATTCTCAAGCAGAAGTTTGCTAACAGTGTCGGACTGCCCTTTGAGGAGTTATTGCCAGAAGGCAGTATCACGGAAGTTTTAGAAGCCGAAAAGGTGAAGTATCGTAACCGCCTGTTCAACCCAATCGTTACTCTCTGGGCATTCCTGTCTCAAGTGTTAGATACAGATAAAAGCTTGCAAAATGCGGTAAGTCGAATCATTGCTTGGTTGGCGGCGGCTGGAGAAGCCATTCCTGCGGCGGATACAGGAGGATACTCTAAAGCTAGAAAAAGACTGCCGGAGAAATTCTTACTGAAACTTTTAGGGAAAACTGCTCAAGGGCTAGAGAAGCAGACCGGAAGCGAAGACCTCTGGTGTGATCGGCATGTCAAACTGTGTGATGGGTCAACGGTGATCATGAGTGACACCCCAAAAAACCAGGCAGAATATCCCCAGCACGCTAATCAAGCCCCTGGCTGTGGTTTCCCAATAGCCAAAATTGTGGTGATGTTTAGCTTGGCAACCGGAGCCGCCCTAGAAATACTGATTGCCCCATTCAGAACAGGAGAAGTGACTCTGGCTCGTCAGCTCTATCCCAAACTCACGCCTGGGGATATCCTGTTAGCAGACCGTGCCTTCGGTAGTTATGTGGACTTAGTCTTGGTGCAGCAGTACTCTGCTGACGCCGTGTTTCGGAAACATCAAAGTCGTAAAAGTGACTTCCGACGGGGCAAAAAATTGGGGATTGGAGACCACATCGTGACTTGGAGCAAGCCTAAGCGTCGTCCTCCTGGCATGAGTAAGGAGGAATTTGCCGAACTCCCTAATCAAGTCAAGGTGCGAGAAGTGCATCTGCTGATTCGGCAAAAGGGGTTTCGCCCAAAGGAGATTATTGTTGTTACCACCTTAGTAGATGCCAAGGTTTATACCAAAGCCAAGCTCGCTCAACTTTATCAATGGCGTTGGCAGGTGGAGGTGGACTTACGTCATGTGAAAACTACTTTAGGCATGGAAATGTTGCGAGGGAAAACTCCCGACATGGTACGTAAGGAAATCTACGTGCATTTGATGGCTTACAACTTGCTGCGTACCGTGATGTGGCAGGCTGGCAGAAAAGCGGGAGTTTGTCCGGTACGCATTTCTTTGCAAGGCACTCGTCAGCATTTGGGACACTTCTGCCCTGAGTTGTACAAAGTCGGAGCCAAAAAACGCTTGCAGCTCTACAACACTCTATTGACTGTGGTAACTGACAAACTGCTACCAGAGCGCCCCTATCGTTATGAACCCAGACTCAAAAAACAACGCCCCAAGCCCTATGGCTGGATGCAGCAACCCCGTGACTTTCTCAAATCTCAGAAGGCGGTTGCTTAATTCCTCTTATTTGTGTGCCCTCACTGCTTAAGTCAGTGCCATTCAACTTAAGGTAAAAATCGTTGTTCTCGTTAGGTCAGTTGCTTAACAGGTACCGGACTTAATTCCTCCGTAACAGTTGGCAAAGAAAGATGCTGACGCAGCACCTCTCGCGTCGCCGCTAAACTACACGCCAAAGTCACTCCCTCCTGTTCCAAGACACCCAACACCTGACTCGGATCGTCTCGTTTAACAACAGGTAACTGATGTAGACCTCTTGCCCCCATCCGATCTACAGCCTCTGCGATCGCTTCATCAGGGTAAGCGTACACCATATCTCGCGTACAGATGTCACCCAGCAGGAGCTTCGGCATCTGAGCGGTAGGAAAGTCCGTTTTGGCACGAATAAGCGATCGATTAATGTCCTGCAAGCTGACAAGACCAACTAGGTGTTCAGCATCATCGACGACCAAAGCACTACGAGATTGACTCGTTGTCAAAGCAAGAGCCGCTTCTAATACAGGCATTGAACTCAATAGCATCAAGGACGGCTGATGCATCGCTTCTGCCACAAGCATTTGCTGCATAATTTCCCGCTCTGGGTTTGGCTCAACACTAAGACCAAGAGTTGCCTGTAGCTGTGGTTCTTGGCTTGGTGCGGGTGTGAGCATTTCCATCAACCAAACAGATAGTCCCACTGCCGCCATCAGAGGTAGCACAATGCGGTAGTCCCGTGTTAGCTCAAACAACAACAGGATTGCTGTCAAGGGTGCCCTGGCGCTACCAGCCAGAACGGCTGCCATCCCAACCATCGCGTAAGCTGGGGGGGCAGCAATATTCACCATTCCTGCTGGGATAATTGCTGCTAGAACTGTTCCATAGGTAGCTCCCAAAGCAGCACCCAGAAACATCGCGGGCGCAAAAATGCCACCGACCAAGCCACTACCTAAACTAATCGCTGTTGCCACCAGCTTGATAACGAGCAGGGTAAGCAACAAGGGTAGAGTAAACTCAACACCCTGGAGCATGGCTTGAATCGTTTCATAGCCAACACCCAAAATTTGAGGTGCATACAAAGCTGCCAAACCAACGCAGAAACCACCCATTACTGGTTTTATCGGTGGCGGCAGTTGCCCCAGCCAGCGCAAACCGACAACTTCTCCCTTAAAGCAACGCCGTGCTAGTTGAATGGACTTGGTGTAAGCCAAAGAGACAAGACTTGCTAGCAAACCCAATCCTAAGTACAGGGGTAATTCTAAGGGGCTACGGACTTCATAAACGGGTAGTGTAAAAGCGGGTTGGGCACCTAGGACAATTTGGGCAATCAAAGCCGACACAACGGCGGCTAGTAGCACAACACTCACGGCAGAAGTCGCAAAGGTCGTACCCAAAACCACCTCTAAGGCAAAGAAAACACCAGCAATAGGGGCGTTAAAACCAGCCGCTAGTCCTGCTGCTGCACCTGCACCTAACAGTAAGCGATGCCGCTCTTTCGAGACTTGTAGCACCTGACCTAGGAGCATCCCAATATTAGCCCCAATCTCTACACTCGGACCTTCTGGGCCTAAAGAAGCACCCGTGCCTAGAGAAACGGCGGCGGCTACCATTTTGGTGACAGGTCGCAAGGGTGAAATTTTCTGGATACCTTGAGCTGCCGCAATGAGAGCGGACATACTTGGCCCAAAGTCAGGTCGCGCAACGCGCATCAAACCAACAATTAATCCGCCAAGCGTCGGGACACAGGCTAAGGTCCAAGCTCCCCAAACGGAAATAAACCCCATCAAGTCTCTCAGCATCCAGGTGTGGATTTGCTCAATTAAGAAGTGAAAGGTCACGCTCCCCATGCCTGTAGTGACACCAATGGCGAAAGCCAGGAAGAGGACAACGGTTTCCGGTGATGGTTGTAAACGATTCAGGATGCGGGGGAAACGATACGGTAAAGCAAGGGCAGACGAGTTCGGCTGCAGCACCTTGGCGGGAGGGATGGCAGTCATTGAGGGGCAGCGGCTGGGATGATTAGAAAATGTTTAACTTTTGTTTCATTTTTATTGTGATTGATTAGCAACAAATTTGCCTTCTTTGGAAAGCGACTCGTGATAATTTGATGCCTGAGGAAATTCTTCTTGAAGATTTCCTCAGGTACAGCAAATTATCACTCGTTCCAAAGTTCATCACTGAACCAACGAGCAATGAGGTTAATGAAAAGGTATTAGGTGTTAGGTAAAAAGTAAAGACTAACCAGACACAAGCGATCGCAAACTTTTGATTACTCCTTGGAAGCATATAAAAAATCTGCTTGGAGTTACGGCGAACACTTAATGATTTATTCTTTACACTCTCCCAAATTCCCAAATAGGGATTGACGCCTTTCTTGCTGCGCTTGAAGGCAATTGTTTGATGGCTCAACCAGGTTGGATTCTGCTGGAGAAAAAGCGGAGAGACGGCTTGATAACACCTCTACCTTAATCCGAAAGGTCAGGACTCCCGTCCGGACGCCCATTGATCGCGCCATTTTACGGTGCCTTCGCTGGCGATTACCCAACGACGAGCAACCAGATTTTCTCGCAAGGGAGACTGACCTTCGCGCCACATTGCGTATTTATAAGCAATGAGCTTGCCAGCACTTTCATTAAAGGGAATTTCTGCAAACCAGGTGTTGGTGTTGATGAATTCTAGAGGGTACGCCTTCAAGATATCCCAGTTCCCCAATTCTGGACAATCGCCTGTTACGACAACAATTTCACCAGGATTAGTCTGGACACCATTGAGTTGTACCCGGACAATGGTTTGCCCCTTGATTCTCTCAGCAACGTGACTGATTACAATTACTTCCCGTGATTCTAATTGTAGATCATGAAGATGCCCGTCTTTGACTTCAAATTTACGACGGGACAAGACATCTGTATGTTCTCCGTCAGGTAACTCAGTTTCAACCGCCTCAAGCTTCACCGCTTCCCCTCGATTCATCGCCACAAACAGCAGTGAATCCCGGTAACGCCGGATATAACAATAAACATCTGGAGTTAGGTACTTTTGCCACTGACTACCCATTGATACCGCTGGGTTCAATCGCCGCACTCCTGAAAGAAGCCGGATGTCTCGGTAAAGTGGTGTTTCAGTGTCCCAGCTTTCCATCATTGGGCGATTGTAGGGATCGTTATTACCATAAGGGTCACCGTCCCCGTTCGTATCATTATGGAGATACTGCTCTGTGCCGTAGTAGATGCAGGGAATACCGCGAGAGGTCATAATTAATGCGATCGCCAAACGTAAACTCTCCGGGTCAGCATTTAACGTCTGGAAGCGATGCATATCATGATTGTCGATAAACGTAATCAATTCAGTAGCGCTGTTGTATCGAGAATCTTGGTCAAAAACATTTTGAACTAAGTGAAATCCTTCAGAATTTCCTACACCTAACGCCTCTCGAATTGCCATTGCTAGACCAAAGTCAAGAATTGACATCCCAGAGTCATTAGCAAATTCAACCGAACGCTCATTCAAAGGGCTACTATAAATCCATTCTCCGAAGATAAAAACATCTGGTTTATAAGTTTGAATATCAGCCGTAAATTCTTGCCAGAACCAGACAGGCATATGCTTTACCGTATCAACTCGTAAAACATCAACACCTCGATCTAGCCATTGTTTAATCGCTGACTTGATGTACTCTCTATATTCCGTATTATTTTCATTAAACGTGGCGAGTCCTGACAATTCACAGTTTTGTACCTGCCACTCATCTTCCCAGTTAGTGACTTCACCATAGTGATGATACCAGTTATCATTATCATCATTGAAATCGGCAATTTTTACACCGTCGTCATAGAGTTCTCCCTTTTTACCACTAAAATCAGGATTGCTGTGGTTACACACAATATCTAGAATCAGCTTCATATTGCGTTTGTGTAACTCATCAATCAATTTATCGAAAATTGTATTTCTCGATTCTTGGGTTTTATTGAGAGATGGGTTGTCATCCTTGTGAATAAAACGAGGATTTAATCGTTTAAAATCCTTCGTCCAGTAACCATGTATTGCTGCACTGTCAATAAACAAGTCTTCGACTTGCTCAAATAAAGGAGTAAGCCAAATCGCTGTTACACCTAATGTCTTTAAGTAGTCCAATTTGTCAATAATTCCCTGTAAATCCCCGCCCCAGTATTTCCCCCAATCCTTTTTATCTGGATCATAAAGCTCTGGGTTTGGTCCCTCACTATTTTCGGCATCACCATCATTGAATCGATCCACAACAATGAAGTAAAGGGTTTCCTGACGAAATTCGATATCTCTGGTATAGAGAAACTCTAAATCTAAATCAGGTTCTGTTGGAGTTTCTGTTATAAGAGCATCAACTGTCTCGTTAACTTTTGCATCTGACATTTCATACTGAGATGCCGAAGATTGAGAGGGAGGAGTGGACACCATAAGAATTACTTAGATAGTTGTAGAGGTTAGTTCTAGTCTGTGAAAGCTGAGGCAACACGCCTGGATTTGTGAGTTATTCATGCAGACTATTCAAGATTTTACAAAATGTTTTATTTTTTGTATAGATGCTTGCCAAAGCAATGGTTCTTTGTTTAAAGCATTACATTGTTCAGTGAATAATAAATAGTAGATGTTCGGCTTAGGAAATGTTTGCTAGGTAACCAATTTCCTCTTCGTCAAGCTGAGTTAGGTCACCTAAGGTAGAAAATTCTCAAAGCGAATCGCCTATTCTCCATCTATAGATAGACCCTGGATTGAACAGTGTCTAACTTAGAGAAGCAAATTGTGAAGAGAGAGGAGTGCGATCGCATGTTTGTCAAGTAGCTCCTCATCAAGATTGCTTAATTTATAGGAAGTACTACAGCTTTCGCGTCCCTTGAAATGAAGTATTATCTATCCTCCTTCATTTTTAACGTCGTTATAGCTGCGTATCAATATATTCTCGCCAATATTTTATCTTTCCAGCCTCAAGCTCAAAAATAATGGCATCTTCAGCCTGAGATATCTCACCTGATTTTTTATTTTTGTCACTCCAACTCCACTCACCCGCTCCCTTATTTTTATTGGTAATAATTCGTTTTATCGTCACTTTAGTATCTGTAAATTCTGCAAAATACTTCTTGGCTGCGTCTTTAATTTCTTGCTTGCCTCTGAATGTAGAACCAGGTACGACAAACAAACTATCTTCTGCAAAATCAGCAATAATTTTGTCACTGTCAGCAGTTTCCCAAGCCTTAGCTTGCCTTTCTACAAGTTGTTGAACGCTCGGCTGCACAGCTTCAGTGTCTGGTAATGCCATTGTTATTAAAGTATCTGACAAACTAGCAACGGCTGAAGGCAGGATTGTACTAGCATCTATACCAGGAAAGCAACCCAAGCTACAAAGAGTAAGCGTTAGTAAAGCAAGTGCTATCCAGTTGCGGGCTAGTTTGCAGTATTTCTGCATTTTTGCCATGTTGATAGTTTTAAGACTACTGCTTTCGAGTTTATGCGATCGCTCTTTGTCCCTCCGTTACGCAAACCGCAACAACCCGAACTTTAGCCGTCTACTAAACGAACCGCGTAGCCTACTCTACTATCACCTTGCACCTAGAATCCGCCGTTTCGACGACAACGCCACAACAACCTCTGGGGTTAGAGGTTCAAAATACTTGGAACAAAGCTACGCGATCGGTTAGTGAATTTACCAAGAGCCGACGAGAAAGCCCCATTAGTGGCGAGACGGATTGATCGAACCTCCAGGTGAGTACCGTCAATGGCTCAAGTGGGGATGAGAGTCGGGTTAAATTGAATGGCATTGAGCCACTCAATTTAACAAATTACCCATTGCTACAAGCAGGTAAATCACGATAAAATTTTGGAATGCTAGTAATTGAAGCCAAGCTAAAAGGAACCCATAAGCAGTACGGCAAATTGGATGAAGCAATCCGCACCGGACAATTCATCCGAAATAGCTGTCTACGCTACTAGGAAGATAATATTGGGGTCAGTCGTAATGACCTTCAAAAGCTTTGCTCTAAACTAGCTAAGAATAAAGAAACTCCTTGGGCAGGAAAACTCAACTCTCAAGCTCGGCAAGCTCATGCAGATAGAGCCTGGGCAGCAATCTCTAGATTCTACGAAAACTGTAGGCTGGGTAAACCGGGTCTGAAGGGATACCCAAAGTACAAAAAATTCAATCGTTCTCTTGAATATAAAAACACAGGATGGGCGTTATCGGCTGACCGCAAGCAGATAACTTTCACTGATGGATTTAAAGCAGGAACATTTGGACTCTGGAATAAGAGAGATTTAGTTTGGTATTCCGAGAAACAAATCAAGAGAGTAAGGGTAATCCGTCGTGCTGATGGCTACTATGCTCAGTTCTTAATTGATTGGGATAGACAAGAACAGCATGAGTTCAAGGGAGAAATTGCTGGAATAGACCTTGGATTGAAGGATTTCTATACCGATTCCAACGGAGAGACTGTAGAAAATCCTAGATATATCAGGAAGTCTGAAGCCCGTTTAAAAAAGCTTCAACGACGGACTTCTAGAAGACATATCCAGGGGAAGAAGCAGTCTAATAGATACCATAAAGCACGTCAGGCTTTAGCCAATCAACATCTAAAAGTCAGTAGACAGCGTCAAGATAAAGCAATTAAAGATGCTTTAGCGCTAGTTAAGTCGAAAGATTTAATTGTCTATGAAGACTTGAACATTCAAAACATGGTGAAAAACCATCAGCTAGCTAAGTCGATATCTGACGCATCGTGGTATCAATTCACGCAATGGCTTCAATACTTTGCCAAAATATACGGAACTATTGTTGTTGCTGTACCACCGCACAATACAACTGTTGATTGTTCAGTATGTGGAAAAAGTACATAAGACTTTAAGCACTAGAACGCATTCTTGCCATAAGTGCAAAATAGTTCTAGACCGTGATCTGAACGCCGCACGTAACATCTTGGCGAAAGGATTAAAGCTACTAGCTGGATACTTAAACGGTACTGAAGGGCATTCAGGAACCGACCCCAAAAGGGTGAACGCTCAGGGACAGCTTGACCGCTGGATAGCCGATAGAGATATCGACTTTTTAAGTCATCTGGATGAACTGAGAATCAGCAACTCTGCTGAGAATCTGCCTGAGACGTAAGTCACTGGCAGAGTATGTCAACTCATCACCCAGTCTCTACTCCCCAGTTTGAAGATTATCCGTTCGATGCCCATTCGGATAAATCGTTGAACTGTCTAAGTAGGCATTGGAGAAGTCAACATTTTGGGTGCGAAACAGATTACTTCCACTTAACTGAGCTTGGGATAAGTTAGCCCTATCTAGATTTGCTCCACTCAAATCAGCATTACTCAAATTCGCACCACTGAGGTCAGCGTTTCCTAGATCTGCTCCTTGTAAATTGGCATTTTCCAAAATTGCTCCTCGTAAATTGGCACGACGGAGAGTTGCTCTAAATAAATTTGCTTGCCTTAGGTTAGCTTCAGATAAATTGGCTTGGTAAAGCTGAGCATCACTCAACTGAGCTGATTGAAGTTGAGCTTGCTGTAACTCAGCTTGACTCAGATTAGAGTAGGGCAGATAGGTTTTTTGCAGCTTGCTGCCAGTTAGATCAATTCCTTGTAGATTGGCTTCAAACAAGTCAGCCTCGCTGATATCTACTTCACTAAAATCTCGTTTTCCACTGGCATATTGAGCCAATAACTCGGCTCCAGAAATCTTCTTCATCGGTGGCGCTTTTAATCGGGAAGCCTTGACTGGCTTCTTCGGAGGTTATTTCTACTGCAACATCAATATGTATTTATGCTTAGTACTTCCTTAACAGTAGAACACTGTAGCAAAAGACACATTTGTTCTAACTTTTTTTTAATCTTTGCGAAGATTTGCTAAAACTTTCCTGTATACCTTGACGAAATGCGCTGTATTATGCATATAACTTCAATTGGTTACAGACCTCCGTGATCGTTTTCTGCTGCGCTTCATCAAATTGATATAACAAGTCCAGCGCCGTGAAATGTCAAGATGAAAAGCAAAGCTCCAAATATATAAAAACACTATGTCAGAACGGCGAGTATCAATTGCTCAGCACTACCACGAGCGCACCAAATACGATCCAGAGACGATCGCATCTAAAAACAAACAACTAGACTGGGAAAATCAGCCTGTCCCTTATAAAGAATACAAAGTCGGTACCACCTTTGACCTAAAACCCTACCTAAAGGAAGACTATGAAGCTTATATCGATGAACCGGGTAAAACTTGGCGGCGGCTGTCGCAACTACTTCTTCATAGCTATGGTTTGACAGCAAGGATGCCGACACTCAATGGTCCACCCCTCTATCTCCGAGCGGCACCCTCTGCGGGTGGGTTGTATCCAGCCGAGATTTATTTAGTCTCCCGTGGCACTCCTATATTACCAACCGGACTTTACAACTATCAGTGTCGTAGCCACTCTCTGATTCATTTTTGGGAGAGTGAGGTTTGGGCAGTTCTGCAAGATGCTTGTTTCTGGCATCCAGTCTTGGGAAGCACTGACTTGGCGATTGTAATTACAGCCGTTTTTCATCGTTCAGCTTGGCGTTATGAGGATCGAGCCTATCGGCGGATTTTCCTGGATACAGGTCATTTACTGGGCAACATTGAGCTAGCTTGTTCGCTCACCGCTTACCGTCCTCACCTAGTAGGTGGTTTTTCGGATGAGACGGTGAATAATTTACTGTATCTTGACCCGGATGCTGAAGGAACGATTGCGATTATACCTTTAGCCGATCAGCTCAATCCCCGCCAAAACTTACCACCAGCCCCAACTGTTTTGCCCTCTTCAACTCAAATAAGCTACCCAAATATTCCTGAGGGAGAACTACTGGGCTACTTGCATCGGGCTACACAAATCGAGGATACCAGGAATTGGAACCTCGACAAGGATGACTCAAACACGAATGCAGAGAAACAATTAGAAGATAAATACAACTTTCCCTTCTGCACTAAAGTCTCAACCGCGACAAAACCTATAGATTGGCAAAGTGAAGACTTACCCCTACAAGCCCTGTCGAACACGATTCTCCAGCGACGCTCCACCCGTGCTTACAACGGAGCTAATTTGACACTAGACGAACTGAACGCTGTACTAGATTTTACCTACCAACCGCAGCACTCCTTTGCACAAGGACTTGATAGTTCACCCGATTATTTTGATCTGAACTTAATTGAAACCTTTGTCGCGGTTTCTGGAGTCACTAACTTAGAGGAAGGTTGTTACTATTACGCGCCAAAAGCCCAGGAGTTGCGGCAGATTCGATTTAAAAATTTCCGGAGAGAGTTGCACTACCTGTGTTTAGGGCAAGAGTTAGGACGAGATGCGGCGGCAGTGGTGTTTCACACGGCTGATTTAGAGAAAGCTGTGACAAAAGTTGGCGATCGCGCTTATCGTTATCTACACATGGATGCTGGTCATCTGGGGCAACGAATGAATTTAGCCGCAATCTATCTAGGTTTAGGGGTAAGCGGTATTGCGGGTTTCTTTGATGACCAAGTGAATGAAGTCTTAGGCATCCCAACGGATGAGGCTGTTCTATATATCACTACTTTGGGGCGTCCAAGACGGCTTTAGTTTAGCCATCTACCGACAAAACTTACCAATTTGCGAGAACATAAGAAACGTTGTCAAGGGCACTTTTAACTGGTAATTCGGGCTAAAGCAGATTTAGCTCTCGTTGCAGTCAGTTAAAAAAAACCATTGGTCTCGCAGAAAATCATCATTTCTCATTAACATTTAATAAAGCAATCTAGGTGGGTATTTATGGGCACAGTTCTGGTGGTGGAGGATAGTCTGACTCAAAGGGAGATGATTTCATCACTTCTCAAAGGAAGTGGACTAAGCGTAATTGTTGCGAGTGATGGCGTTGAAGCACTAGAGCAAATTCAATCATCTTGTCCTGATCTCGTTGTCCTAGACATCATCATGCCCCGGATGAATGGCTATGAAGTCTGCCGTCGGCTCAAAGCCAATTCCCAAACCCAGAACTTAGCAGTAGTCATGTGTTCAGCCAAGAAGGAAGAATTTGATCGCTATTGGGGTATCAAGCAAGGTGCTGATGCCTATGTGACTAAGCCATTCCACCCGCAAGAACTAGTTGGTACAGTTAAACAACTCCTACGAGGCTAAAACGGCAATAGGCTGTTGCAAGAAAGCGCTTATCACCAAGTTACCAATTACCCCAACATGGAATGGAATTCTGAGCCAGTCGAAGCCAAAATCGGCATCAACTTCAAGAATAGCGAAATCCTTTACCTTGCCCTCAGTCATCGTTCCTATGCTCAGCAAATTAGCGAACCAGACAACAACAATGAGCGTCTGGAATTTTTAGGTGAAGCAATTCTAAACGTTGTTGCGGCTGACTACTTATATCATCACTGTCCTTATCTAGAAGTTGGTAACCTTTCAGCGCTGCGTGACAAGCTGCTGGAAAGAGAAAGGCTGACGAAGCTTTGGTTCCAACTGGGTTTAGGGGAAGCTTATCCATTTTTGGGCTTAGCAGAACAACGACATCGCCTCCGGCAGCAACCGAACAATCCTTTCGAGAGTGGTTTTGAGGCTCTAGTTGGCGCGATTCACCTAGATCGTGGTTTCTCGCAAACTCGTAACTGGTTGGTTAAGAACCTAATTGCTCCGTTGCTAGAGCGTCACCTCAAAGACTTGAAGGAGCGTCCCTCACCAAATAAGCAGCTAAAATTTCTGGGTGATGCGCTCCTAAAAGCGATCGCATCTGATTACCTATATCGCAACTTACCTTATGTGAGTGAACGTCAACTTATACAGTTATATAAGGAAATTGTCAGTAATGAACGGCAGAGTGAGTATCTTAGTCAACTCACGCCGGAAGATTTGGCAGGGTTCAATCTGGAGCAAGACATTATTCGCGTTAAGTCATTCAAGGTATTGTTAGGAGCGATTTATGTTGAGTGCAACACTTTGGAGGAGAGGCGTGGTTTCTCAAAAACTAGTGAGTGGTTCTCGAAATGCTTTATTGATGACGATGAAATTTTAAGAAAAGCGATCGCATTATTACTAGAAGACGGTAAACCTCAAAAATGGATTATCCGTCATGTAATGGGTTACGAAAGCAAGGATTACAACGAAGGAAGAGACCGCTTTAATGCCGTAATCGAAGGGCAAAAGACATAACGCTTAAGGGTTAGAGAGAACGTCAATTGGTAATCTGGACGTGTAGAGCCTTTTCAGTTTATCGGGAGTGCATCTGTGACTTATCAGCTTGTTGGCGAGCGCATCTTGTGTGGGGGCGCATGCTTTAGCGCTTTGAGCAACGGCTTAGTTCGCCTTGAGTGGTCAGCCAAGGGTCAATTTGAAGATAATCCCACAGTAACTGTCCTGACGCGACCGGAAGCGATACCCTTTACCAACGTCACCCTGACAGACGAGGGAGTGCTGCACCTGCATACCGAGTTGATGCAAATCGTCTATCAGCTAAGTGATGAACCCTTCAACGATGCAAACCTGCAAATCCACTGGACTTGTGGAACCGAGTCGGGCACTTGGACACCCTCAACAGTTGATGATGAAAACCTCGGTGGAACTGTAGCAAGCCTCGACCTCATCCACCGCAACTTTCAACCCCAAGGTGTTCATCCCGCTTCGGTTTCTCAAAAGTATCCCTATACAAATGAATGGCTCTACACTCCTTTAAAAGCAGCCCATCGGCATTTACGCGATCGCGGTGAAACGACCCGGTTTGAAGAACCGCCCCTTTGGTACCTCGATGCTTACCGTCATGCTGACCTTCCTGACTCTGTCCAAGAGTGCTTGAAACAATGGCATCACTTCCCTCCAGGAGTGCTTAGCCTCAGTGGTTATAGCATTCTTGATGATTCAACCAGCGCCACAATTAAGGATAGCTGGCTTGCCCAACGTTCCGACCCTGATTGTCAAGATTGGTACTTCTTTGCCTACGGTCGAGACTACCCACAGGCACTTTCTAACTTTGTACAACTGTATGGGCGTATTCCCATGCTGCCGCGTTGGGCGTTTGGTGTCTGGTTCTCGCTCTATGACCAAATGCACGATGACGATTACCGCCAACTCGTTAAGCACTTTGATGAACTAGAACTACCCCTAGATGTCTTAGTTCTCGATGTCGATTGGCACCTTTCCGGTTGGTGTGGTTGGGACTGGAATCACGATTTTTTCCCTAATCCAAGAGCCTTTCTTGAGTGGGCGCATGGTACAGGCTTGCATATTGGTGCTAATGTCCACGTTGAAGGCGTATCACCCACAGAAAGCCAGTTTCAATCTCTGTGTGAACGCCGAGGGCTTGACCCTGCCGAAGTTAGAGCGGGTAAGGTATTCGCCCTGAAGAACCCGACGGCTGGCTGGTTTTTTGAGTCTTGGCAACCTGACGACCAACAACCCAATAATCCAATTAATGCTGATTCTGAAGAAGGGTGGCTGCTGTTCAATCTAGCGTCTCAATCTGAGGCAGATTTGTTCATGCAGGTGTTGCACAGTCCTCGCGAAGAGGATGGTATCGACTTTTGGTGGATTGATGGCGCAAATGCACCTTACCCAGGTATCAACTCCCAGTTGTGGACAAACCACGTTTATTTCACCCACTTAGAAGCGCAGCACAATCGTCGCCCTCTGATTCTCTCCCGTACAGGTGGCATTGGTTCACATCGCTATCCCGTACAGTTCTCGGCTGATACCTACTCACACTGGGAAGTCCTCCGGTTCCTGGTAGATTTCACAACAAGAGCAGGCAATGTCGGGGTAAATTATTGGTCGCATGACTTAGGGGGATTCTTCGGTCATGTCCCTGGTGTTCCAATTATTGACCCAGAATTATTTGTGCGTTGGGTACAATTTGGCTGCTTTTGTCCGATTGTCCGGCTACATTCCGATCATGGTCGGCGTGAGCCTTGGAACTACGGACGCTGGGTGCAGGATGCTGTGCGTAAGGCGTTGCAGCTACGGCTCCAACTTGTACCCTATCTGTATCACTTCAGCCGAGTTAGCTATGATACCGGGCTTCCCTTATGCCGTCCTCTGTATCTTGCGTATCCTGAGGACAAAGAAGCCTACCAAGTGCCAACACAGTTTTTACTGGGTGAACAATTACTTGTCGCTCCTGTGGTTGAGGCAGGAGGCTACCGCTCAGTTTACTTACCTGCTGGAGGTTGGTGGGAGCGTTCTACGGGTAACTATTATTCAGAATCTCAGCCTTTGAACTTGTACGCACCTCTCGATCAGGTGCCAGTATTTGTCCGTGCTGGAGCCATTCTGCCACTAGCGGAAGTTTCCCGCCGAGTGGGAACTGCCCCCCCAACGACTCTCATCCTGGAAGTGTATGCAGGAGCAGATGGGAAACTTGACTTTTATGAGGATGACGGTGAAAGTGCAACCTACCGCACTGATGCGGGTAGCCGCCGCCTATTTACGCAACGTTGTGAAGGCGATCGCTTTTTTCTCACTTGTGAGCCAGTCCGAGGTAGCTACCAGGGAATGCCAGATGAGCGAAGTTTCCAAATTCTTTGGAGGGGATTAGTTACAGGGAGTCACGTTGAGGTAACTGGTGTGACAATTAGTGAGCAGCAGTGGCTAGGGGAAGTTTTGTCACTAACTCTCATCACGGTACCCCAAACCGCTTCTTGGCAGATTGTGGTGACACCTCAAGCAGTTATGTAGCAATTACTCCAAAAGTTTTTCTATTTTTGGCTTGCTGCCTGTCACTCGCCTGTTGTCAGTTGTTCTTTGCTGCTATCCATATCATAGGGTTGCTTAAAAACCGAATCCGGGTCGTTATCAGGTTCGTTATTCGTATCAGGTTTTGGTTGGTTCTCCTTGGTAGAAAAACCAATGAGTACGGAAAGACCAAGAATAACAATTGCGACGATTTCCATTTTTGAGTTTTGATGATTAGTACTTCAACAGTGGTAAGACTTGGGCAAGCCAGAGAAACGTCAATAAGTAACGCTAAGATTAGCGAATACTTGCCAAGTATTAGGTTTAGTCCAAGTCTTAAAAAGCTTCTGAAGGGAGAAAAACAAAAGGAGAGTAGGTGAACGTTAATTGTCAACTCACTCTGCTACTAACTACATAGACTGTACACCTTTTCTGGGAAATACAACAACTCTTCTAGTTCTACTGAGGTTTTATTTAAAATTAATTAAACATATTTTTATTGGGAACAATCAATAGTGCTGAAGAGTCAGTATGTAAGGCTAGAACATCAGTCTAGGAATTTTTACTCAGTTATTTCTTATATTTAAGTAGATTTAGTGATTAAGACGCAATTCCCTACAGCTCAATTGCTACTAACAGTAATATCAAGTCGCTGTATAACTACATTACATATAACAGAGGCACGACATTTCGTGCCCTGGTTTGCGAGGATAAAGCTAAACAGCAAAATACTAATGCTATCAGCCCAACCTTGCTTATTGACTTTTAATTCTAGTTCTAGCTCAATTTAAACCCAAGAAAGCTAAGCCATTTGCTGCTTTGTCTTATTAGCGTAAGCGGCTCTTTTCCTATCCCTTAAGCGTAAGAGCAATTTTAATGTCTCTTCCTTCGAGAGGTCGTGGGAATCAGCTACTTGTAGAATGCTAGCGACTTCCTCTTGAGTTAATGCATCTGGATTGTGTTTATGGCGTATAGGAAATAGGTTTCCATCGTCATGGTCTTCAATCTCTTTCATCTTTTCCACCCAACTCCTTATATTTAAATGATAAGGAATTCTTATGGTGTTAGGAGTTACACTATGCAACTAGCGCAAATGACTATCAGTTATGCATATTTTTTGAGTAATTCTTACTGTTAATAGAGTTTTTGAGTGGACAATCTACGAACTGGCACAAGTAGCTTTTGTCCCACGTTAATACTCAACCCTTCAGCAACACGATCGCATCCACTCAGCCAAACTGGGCGATCGCATTTTTATCGGGGTTGGCATTCGAGAGAGTGCGATCGCTCTTGCGATCAAACTACAGGCGAACCCTGTACAGTAACTCGACTCTTCCGACGAGACGCTTGTTGAATTTTTCTCGCTGGACTAGACAGCCACGCTAATCCCAGCAGAATTCCATTAATTGCAAACGCTAACACAGCCACCGCGATCGCACCTGCCCAAATCTTGTCTGGGCGCCCTTGGGAAACGCCATCAAATAGCAGCACTCCCAATCCACCCGCCCCAAACTTAGCTCCAATTGCAGCAATTGCGATCGCCACAATCGTTGCTAGACGCACTCCGGCTAAACAAATTGGTAAAATCAGTGGTACCTGTACCCGCCACCAGCGTTGCCAGGGATTCATCCCCACACCGCGTGCTGCTTCGATGACGGCGGGTTGAACTGATTGCAGTCCTACTGAGAAGTTCCTCACCAAAATCACTTGGGTATAGATAATCATCGCAACAACCACTGACTGGCGATTCAACCCAAAAAGTGGCACCAGTAAGATAATGAGCGCCAGACTCGGTATTGTATAGAGCGTTCCGAGGACACCGAGGACTGGCACATTCAGCCAACGGTAACGAGTAACCAGCAATGCTAAGGGTAATGCGATCGCGACAGAAATCAGCACCGCTAAACCCGTCATCTGTAGATGTTCCAGCAGATAACCAAAAACAGTTCCAGGATTTTTAAAGATGTAGCCCATGCCAATTTCTCGTTGCTGGTTGAAGGTTTGGGTTTATCTCAGCGCATCAATCCCAAGGACTAAAAACCCCTTAAACACCTGCGCCCATACTCGCAGAATCACGAATATGTTCCAGGGTAAGGACACCGACAGCATTACCCCCATCCAGTACAGTGAGTTTCTGGGCACCCGTTCGCAGTAGAAGCGAGAGGGCTTGACGTAAATTATCATGTCGTGCGATCGTATGCTCACTTTGAGGCTGGTGGTTTTGAGGCACATCAATCATTGCTGTCTCAACGCGCAGCAAACTCAACTGACGCACCATATCATCCGCCCCCACCAGTTCATGCACAAAAGCATTGGCTGGTCGCGTCAAGATGTTAAATGGCGTATCAAACTGCACAATCTGACCTTTTTGCAAAATCATGATTTTGTCAGCCAGACGTAGCGCTTCCTCAACATCATGGGAAACAAACAGAATTGTTTTCTTGAGTTGACGCTGAAGACGCAAAATCTCATTTTGTAGAGTCTCACGAGTAATCGCATCAATTGCCCCAAATGGCTCATCCATCAACATCACCTTTGGGTCACCTGCCAAGGCGCGTGCCAAACCAACTCGCTGCTGCTGACCACCAGATAGTTGGGACGGGTAACGGTTACGGTAGTCTTGAGGTGGTAGCTCAATTAATGTCAGCAACTCATCAATTCGAGGTTGGTATTGTGTCCTAGACCAACCCAAAAGCTTCGGCACTACAGCAATATTCTCAGCAACAGTCATGTGAGGAAATAATCCTGATTGCTGAATCACGTAGCCAATCTGTTGGCGTAACTTCGTAACTTTCATCTTGCGGATGTCTGTCCCGTCAAGGTAAATCGTCCCTGAGGTTGGCTCATACAAACGATTGACCATTTTGAGAAGTGTTGTTTTCCCACACCCGGATGGCCCTAGAATTACGACCAATTCACCAGCTTCAACTTCACAAGTACAGCCATTAACCGCCGGATGGGACGCACCCGGAAATTTTAGGAACACTTCCTCAAAACGTATTGCACTCACTCGTTTTTCCTCAGCAGGTAAGAGTTATTTGTTGTTTGTTATTTGTCGTTTGTCGTCTGTCTAAAGAACCATGAATTGTTCTGGAATCCAAAAGAGTACATCTCCTTCTTAGCTCATATCTTCAATATCTTTTTTATTTTCCTATTCGCTCGCTTGAATAAGTTCGGATCATAGTCAAAGAGTGTTTTTTGGGTAAACTTATCGGCTTGCAAATCACGAACGACAAAAGGTGGATGTTTTAAAGGAAAACTCATGGCTTCTGTTGCCATCTTGTTGTAAGGACTTTTTTCGTCACTGGTATGAGTAGCGTCTGCATCATGACCAATATTAGTAATTAAGTTTTCTTGTGGAATGATGCATAAACCATTTTGAATCCAGCAGTTGAACATCCATTTAAAATCCCAGGCTGGTAGATGTCCATCATAAAGAAGCTGAACAGTTCTTCCCCAAACTTTTACAGCATAAGGGTCTTCTAATATATCTTTAATAAAATTCCCGTCTCGAACTTCTGGCCAAAGTTTAACGTCAGCATCAAAGTGCTGCCATGACCTTCTCCAGCTTGCCCATCCCCAACAAAGTGTAAAGCGAGAGAAGTAGTAGCTATAGTCTGTTCGCTTTCGTCCAAATAAAACATTTTGTCCAGAGATGTTCATGATTCGTTGATCATGTCGATAACGCTCTAGTAGTTCTTCGCAATAGGGAAAAAATGTGGGATGGGGGACACAATCATCTTCTAGGATAATTGACTCTTCAACGGTATCAAACACCCAATTTAATCCCTTGATAATGCGGGGATCGCAACCCAAATTAGTATCTGAGTAGTCCTTGAAAACTTCACAATCCCAATCCACACGCTCTATAATTGCACGAGCCGCCGCGCACTTTTCCTCTTCACCCGGTCGCTCGGCACGGGGACCGTCAGCAATGACTAATAGCTTAGGTGGTTTGGCTTCGCGAATGACCTCAAACACCTTCTCCGTCTGATTAGGTCGGTTGAAGATAATTAAGGTAACAGGGGTTTTCATTGTTGATTAGCTGGGAATCCTGGCTCTCTATAAGGTTAATCGGCAAGAAGCCTTCTATTTTAAAGTATTGCCATACACCCCGATCATTAGCGGTTGACCGCTTGCTTCAACGATACGCCTAATGCCCGATCGCTTTTTTTCGCGTATTCTCCAAAGAAGACAGGTTCAGTTCCCTGAGAACTTGGAGGTTTGCTTGAGTTCTTGATAAACAGACTCGTAGCGACGCGCTTGTATTTCTAGGGTAAATTCTTGTTCGGCTTTTTCGCGGGCGCGATCGCATAATTTTTGGTGACGTTCTCGATTCTCAATCACCCAGGCAATTCCTTGAGCTAAATCCTCTATTTGGTAAGGTTGTGCAAGATAGCCATTAACGTGATGTTCGATCATCTCAGACATACCGCCGATATTAAAAGCAACACAAGGGGTTCCACAAGCGATCGCTTCCATTACAGTATTGGGTAAGTTGTCTTGAAGGGACGGTGCGACAAAGACATCGGCAGCCGCATAGACTAGTGCCAAAGAAATTTCATCGCTAAGTTTACCCAAATAATGAGACTTGAAACCTAGTTCAATCGGCTCTGTCGGCTCAGAGGCACCAAAAACTGCAAGTTCAATTCTGTCTTGCCATCCAGACTGGCTCAAGCTTTGCAAGGCTGGCTGAAGTAGATGAAATCCTTTGCGGCGAGCGCTACTGGCATACATGGCTCCAAATAGGACAAGATATTTGTCTTGAGGTAAATTTAGGAGTTCTCGCGCTATCTGTCGCTGTACTGGCTTGTACTTTCGCGTATCAAGTCCATTGGGAATCACCTCAACACGCAGATTCTTGAAAAGAGAACTGGAACTTGCACACTTTGCTAACCAGGAACTGGGAGTAACGATTGTTAAATTCTGATCCTTCCAAGCTTTGGCTTTACGCTGCCAAATCCAGCGCGACAAATCCCAATTTCGATCGCTGTGCAGTATGGGACATGCCCCGCAGGAATCCGTATAGCGATCGCACTCTTGACTATAATGACACCCACCTGTGAACGCCCACATATCATGGAGCGTCCAAACCAAGGGTTGAGTAAACTTAGCCAAGGTTTCGATTTTTAGGAATCCATTGCATACCCAATGCAGATTAATGATATCTGGATTGTGTTGAGCGACTTTTGATGCGATCGCATCGGGGAGTAACTCAGGGGAAAAGTCGGTGCGATCGCGCTGACGATAAAACTTTAACGGTAATTTATCTAGATACTCAGTCACTTTTAACTTCAAAATTACCTTTTCTAAGCTACTTTGTGGAGCCAGAACGGCTTTATCATCCCCAGACTTAAACTGCACTAAAACCTGAGAATCTACACCCATCTTCCATAAACCCTGACTTAATCGTAAAGCGGCTCGTCCAGCCCCACCATCATCAGAATTACTAAGATGCAAAACCTTAATCATGAATAGCTTTATTTGGTCTTTCTAAAATTTAATACTTGTGATGAAACTAATATTCTTAAATTATCCATATTTTATAGGTTTTATTATATTTTTTATTTTCCTTTGTACTCGCTTGAATAGCCGAGGGTGATAATTAAATAAAATATTTTCTGTAAAGTCATCAGCTTGCTGATTACGAACAATAAAAGGTGGATGTTCTAAAGGAAAATCTATGGCTTCAGCTAGCATATTACTAAAAGGACTACTTTCATCATTGGTATGGGTTGCCTCTGAACCATGACCAATATTAGAAACCAAATTTGCATTCGCTATAATATTAAGACCATTTTGAACCCAGCAAGCAAAGGTAAATTGGTAATCCCAAGTATTGTGGCATTTTTCATAAGCTGACTGAAAAATATTTGTCCAACTTTTTGTAGCGTCAGGGTCTACTAATATATCCTTAAGGAGATTATTGTCCCGAATTTCTAACCAAAGTTTCATATCAAAATCATAGTACTGCCAAGCTCGTCTCCAAGTTGCCCATCCCCAACAATGGTTGTAGCGAGAGAAGTAGTAGCTATAATCACTTCGCTGCTGTCCAAATTGGACATTTTGCCCAGATATCGACATTATCCGTTCATCGTGACGATAGCGCTCCAGCAATTCTTCACAAAAGCGAAAAAATGTAGGATGTGGGACACAGTCATCTTCCAAAATAATTGCCTCTTCAACTGTGTTAAATACCCAATCCAAGCCTGTTGATGGACGCAGACCGCAACCCAAATTAATTTCAGAGTAGTTTTTTAAAACTTGGCAATCCCAATCCACACGCTCTATAATTGCACGAGCCGCCGCACACTTCTGGTCTTCACCAGGCTTATCTGCACGGGAACCATCTGCAATCACTAAGAGTAAAGATGGTTTGGCTTGACGAATTTTCTCAAACACCTTTTCTGTCGTATCAGGTCTATTGAAAATCATCAAGACCACAGGCGTTTTTAAGTCCCAATTAGCCATACATATTTCATCCTAAACTCTTTGGCAAGGGTAGCTTTGAGCCAAATCAAATATAGCAGCATAACTTGTATGATGCTCAATACTGCTGGCTAAACCTTCTCTAAAAAATTTTGGTTTAAAAAAATTACGCAACCCCAGCAGCTTTCATAACTTTGGATAATGAGTCTACGTTTACAAAAATATCTTCTCCCGATAAATGAGGATCTACTCCTTCAGGCGGACTTTGTCCTTCACCGAGTAAGTAGTAGTAGTCCAAGTTAACTTGATTAGCCAATGCCCAATAACAAACATTCACGTACTTAGGTGAAAAGAATTCAATTATTTTGGTTCCTGGTTGGCAGAATACTGTATTAGTAAGTCCCGCACCATGGGGCGCAACGATAACCTTTGCTGAATTAAAAATCGCGGCTTGTTCAGCTACCGTTAGAGACTCTAGTGCTACGGTTTGAAATCCTAGTTGGCTTAAAAAGTTCGCTACCTCTGCTTCATTAATCACCTGACGATAGCTGGCAGTAGCCCGACTAATGTAAATATGTTCTGGTTTATCCACATTAGGAAGTACTGTTCCTGCCTGAACCGTAGTTAAAAATTCTTCCCGGAGAAAGTCACAAACCCAAAGTGGAGGATTTCCCGGTAAGCTTGGTAGCGAGGGGGCTACTAGCTTATCTGCTTTTATATGTTGGTTCTTAGAGCTTTCAACAATCTTACTAGGTGGAATACCTAAAGTCGTTAGGGTTTCTTTCTGAAAAGGAGATTTGTAACTATTAACAATAAAGCTGTCTATACTATCTAAGGCAATACCACTACGGCGTAGTAACTCGATGCGTGGTAGCAAATCTGTCATCCAATGGAAATAGATATTCGCTTTAGCTGAGGTAAGAACAGCGGCTGTTCCTTCGATGGTATGTACAGGAGGTAACTTCCATTCAGTAAAAATTGAGTGATTATTCGGTAGTCTACCAAACTCGATAGATAACTCGGATAAAAGACAATCATCTGCCGTAATAACAGCAGTATAATCAACAATTTTTCCTTTATTAACCCAAACTCGTCCTTGTGGAATTACCGCAATAAAGGAAGGAGATATTTCACGTTCATATTCAATCTTAAATTTCCAATGAACATCTTTATCCAAGGTTCCTGGTTTTGCTCGACGGATTAGATGAACTGGATAAATCTCTTTGTAGCTTCCTTGAGAGCTATTTTGAGGAGGCTCATTTGTTGCTAGCCACTTCTGTGTTGAATCGTAAAATCCTTTTGGAGGTCCAATGACTTCTGAACTAATTGGCAAGGTTTGGATTGGTTTAATTAATAAACCTTTTACCGTTCTAATCGTGTCTTTAAAAATAGACCAGTAAGGTCTGAGTACAGATTTAATTTTTTTGTTCATTTAACACACTCCTGTAAGAATAAACTCTGAATTGATTACATTTCCAATAGTTTTGATAAACATTTTTCATAGACAAACTTAAAAGTTGAATTTTAGATCATCTATTAAATAATCCAATCAAGGTAATTGCTTTTGTCTGATGGATAAAAATTTTCCTTGTTCTTGGATAAAAGGCTCCAACAGCATAAGCAGAAAGAATTTGTGCCACTACAGTAGCAAAGGCAGCTCCTAAGCCCCCATATTTATCAATAAGAAAATAGTTTAAAACAACATTAACAGCGGCTCCAACTGCTGTTGTTGCTGCAGAGAATTTCATTAATCCTTCTGTTGTTAACCAAATCTCCCTGGCTACTCCTAGAGATACAAATAAACCACACCAAATATGCACATTTAAGATTGCCCCAGCTTCGAGATAATATTCACCATAAATCAATGTAACAATTCGATCAGACAAAAATGTAACCGGAATAGCAACAGCATAAGCCAAGACAGTTACTACATTAAAAAGTTTTTGCATCCGCTCATAATAGACAGTCTCACTAATTTGCTTAGCTTGCACTATCGACGGAAATACGGAATTCACAATGGCTGCTGGTACAAAATACCATAACTCTGATATCTTTACAGCTGCTGAATAAATACCCACTGATTTATCGCCAACCATTTGTCCCAGCATAATCTGGTCAATACGCATATAGATCATAATGACTATGCCGGATAAAATGAGAGGCCAACTATCTTTAAGTAATAATTTTGCATACCTAAGATTAACTTGCCATGCCTTGATCAAATTGCCTTGAAGTTGGTAAGTAATGACGAAACCAATAGCACTTAAAGCATATTCTGTAGCCATAGCGATCGCAAAAGCTACAAGTGGTGCTTTTGTCTGAATTAAGACCACTTTGACCACACTGATCACTACATAGGCAACGTTCCTCGCCCAAACTGAATATTTTGCCTGAACTTGCGACTGAAACCAGTAATCAATAATTTCAAAGGATTGGAAAATTGCACCCGCTGCAACAATTCCTACTAACCACCGCGCTTCTATGTTGTTAGCTGTAGCATCTGGAGTAGAAATTGTAATCACCCCAACTGCTACAAATAACATCACAATACTGCCAATCAGCTTTAGTACAAAAGCCGTACCAAGAGTTTCATTTTTGTAAGACGAGTCACGCGCTAGGTTTCGTATAACAATGCTATCTAGTCCAAGTTTGGCAAACGGACCAAATAATCCCACTAATGCAGTTGCATAATTAAAGCGACCAAATTGCTCTGGACCCAAATAACGAGCAACCCAAACTCCAACCAGCAGACCTAAACCCATCTGCACAATCTTCTCTGTAAATAGCCAAGCTGTATTACCAAGAATCTGTCGGAGATTAGGGGTTAGTTTTTGACTAATGGCAGTGAGATTCTTTAACATTAAAACGTTCAATCCATTACAAAAGAGTAGGTTTTTTAAAGTGGAATACACGTAGCCACCAAATCACATCAATCCCTCTTTTAAATTTTCTTGATAAATGTTTAGGTAACTCCTCAGCTATTCACACAATGCTTAGTTTTAGGCTATGCTCTTTCCCGAAGTATCCAACGTTAATCTTACCGTCGTCACTACATACCAAAACCAAATGCTGTTTGCTCCAAGAAGCCCTGTTTCAGTTAAATTAGTCATTAGGGTGTAGGTCAACAACAAAAGTGGTAGTCCAGCTTCAGGTAAGCGAGTCCTACCTAAATAAACAACTGCCTTTGCAACATTGTTGAAGAAGGATAAAGCATAGAGTGATACTCCCAACCAACCTAACTCTAGACCAAGGTCTAAAAAGCCATTGTGAGAATGAGGTGGTTGAAACTGGGTAGCGGCAACAATAATCTCACTGCCTGGATCATCGGCTCCTCGCCAGGGTTGCCAAAAGCCAGCGATTCCGTACCCTAACAAGGGACTCTGATTGATTTTATCGACAATGATCGGCCAGAAATCTGTCCGTCCCGTGAGAGTCAAATCTTTATTAAGAGTATCGACAACAATAAATTCTAGGTTTTCTGTAACTAGAATTGTTATACAAATACTCAAAATCATAAAAAGAATCACAGACACAAAAGCCCATTGTACTTTCAGCTTTTTGACAAATCCGAAGTATCCCCATAGGCTAATTAATACTACCATTAAAACTTTACTGGCACCGCTGCCTCCTTTTTGTAGTGCAATTAATGACAAAGCAAGAAAGCCAATAGAAAGGCGACGTTGCTTCGGTGAATAAACAGCGTGCATTAACCACAACATTGCGCTTTGAGCCATGAAAAAGGAAAACTGATTCTTGTGTCCTAAGATACCGCTCCAGTTTGCACCTGGGTCTCCTTTTAAGGATTCAACAAAGCTGAGGATGACGACAATTATGTTAATCCAACGCCACAGCGGATAAATTTCTTGCCAAGAATATTGCTTACCCAAGTAAACAGCAAATAATGAAACAACTAAATAAACAACACTCGTCTTTAAGGTAAAAAGGGGTGCATTTGACCACAAACAAGATAGCTCAATCATTAAGAGCAGCACAAACAAAAAAGGTTCTTTAACAATAATGTTTGCTAGAACCTGAATTGAATCTTTCAGGGTATAACGAAGACGCGAAATTACAATAAAGAAACCAAGTACATACAGACCGATATTTCCAGCTATTGTAGGTAACGTTGTACTGGCAAGTGTTAAAACCTGAGGGTTTAGTTTGTTAAAGGGAAGAATGGAGACACCTGTAGCACCTGATATACTAATAATAAAAATGCCAAAAAAAAGTTTTTCTAAATTTGAAGCTAATTTTTTGTTGGTTCCTGCATAATGAAAAATAACAAGAACATATATTAAGCCAATTGCTACTAGGAAAACGAGAATTAGTGGACTACTTAAAATCAGTTCTTTCATGCTTTTTGGCAGACTGTATTGCTTACCGAGACAGTGTGGTTGCAGTGAAACAGAACAAACTGGGCTTGATCTAGACTGTCTTGTGATTTAGTCATAAGATTTTATACCTTTAGATAGATGCTGTTGTCTTCAATGCTCATACAACAATCGTGGCTGAGATAAATCATTGTTGATTAGAACAAAATTAGCATCCGGTTACTTTACTTCTATATTTACCAGCTCAGAACTATAACTAAAAACAAGACATGATAAAGAACCCTGAATCTTAGAAACTTTAGTTGTGGGAGTTATTCAGGTGAAGCAGTAGGGTAAAGGTATGAGTACCGACCTATAGATGGTTTCTCCTTTTGTCTCCAACATTAGATATCAGTCTGTCCTACCCAGGAAAGTAAATCTCTGAGCTATGCTGGAATCGCGCTTTTGAGGAAGGGAAAGTCAGCCAAATGAATTGGGTATTTGCAGGCTCAGTCACTGTTGAGAAGATGACCATTGCGATCGCTGATTTACCAGCGTCGTTACAAGGTACAAAAATTGTACAGCTTTCGGATTTTCATTATGATGGCTTGCGGCTATCAGAAGGTCTGCTAGCTCAAGCGATTGAAGCGAGTAATCAAGCTGAACCTGATTTAGTCGTTATGACGGGCGACTACGTGACTGACGACCCATCTCCCGTACATCAGCTTGTACAGCGGTTGAAGCACTTACAAAGTCGCGTGGGAATCTATGCTGTACTGGGCAATCATGACCTTTGTTTTCACTCGTCAAAAGCACAAGTGACTGATGCTCTCACTAGTATCGGCGTAGAAGTTTTATGGAATGCGATCGCCTATCCCTTGGGGCCAGAATTACCCTTGGTCGGACTGGCTGATTTCTGGTCACGAGAATTCGATCCTGCCCCCGTGATGAATCAACTCAGCCCTCAGACACCTTGCATCGTCTTGTCTCACAATCCTGATAGTGCTGAACCTTTACGGCAATGGCGAGTGGATTTACAGTTGTCGGGTCATACCCATGGTGGTCAGATCATCATCCCAGGATTTGGACCAGCGCCACTTGTGTTTAAAATACTTGAGCAATATCTTCCCAAATCAGTGCAGCGCCGGATACCTTACATGAAAGAGTGTGTCAGGGTAGTGAAGCATTGGGAATGGACGAAGGGGCTGCATCAGGTTGGACAAAACCAGTTGTATGTCAATCGCGGCTTAGGCACCTACCCACCAGGACGCCTATTTTGTCCACCAGAAGTTACAGTAATTACTCTGGCGCAAGCTTAACTATTTTACAGGGGTAGAAACAGAAGACGCGGAGAGATTTTGTAGAGAAATCTCCGCGTCCCTGTGTTAGTTTTAACCGTTCAATTCAACTTGATAGACTACTAAGCAATATATTGCTGTACTACTAGAACGAGTTCAGATGCCCAGTGTTCTGCCACTTGGGCATCGGCGGCTTCTACCATGACACGGATTAGGGGTTCAGTACCGGAAGCACGAACCAGAATCCGTCCTTGGTCTGCCATCGCTGTCTCAGCTTGAGCGATCGCATTTGTCAGAGCATCACACTGTTGCCACTGTAATCTGCGATCGCGGTCTTCGACTCGCACATTACATAGTAACTGCGGGTAAGTCTGGAAGCTTTGGTCTACTAACTGCGATAAAGAAGCACCTGATTGACGCACCAAAGATGCTATGTGTAGAGCTGTCTGTAGTCCATCCCCAGTGCTGCTGTAGTGATGGCAGAGTATATGTCCTGATTGCTCACCTCCTAGCATCGCTCCAGTGCGTAACATTTCTGCCTGAACATACTGGTCACCAACGGCAGTACGCACGAATTTACCACCCAACTGTTCCCAAGCCCTCTCAAAGCCTAGGTTTGCCATAACTGTTGCCACAATCAAATTATCAGGCAACTGATCGTTTTGGCGCAGGGTGTTGCCCCAGAGATAGAGAATGTAATCTCCATCGACCACACGTCCTGTTGCGTCTACTGCCATCACTCGGTCGGCATCACCATCAAACGCGAAGCCCATATCAGCAGAGTGCTTGCGTACAGCTTCCTTGAGGGGATTCAGGTGAGTCGAGCCACAATTAACATTAATGCGATCGCCATCTGGCTCGTCATGCAAGCAAATTACATCTGCACCCATTTGGGTAAACACTTGCCCCGCCAGTTGTGCAGCAGCACCCCAAGCTGAATCCAGCACAATTCGCATCCCTCGTAAATCCGTTACAGATTCTAGAGGACACCGCAGGGATTCAACATAAGCCGCAACTAACTCGCGTCTATTGTAATGCTGTCCACAAGTATGAATGGGCATGGCGCTGCCTACCCCACTCCTCAAGCCTGCTTCAATCTGCTGTTGCAACGCTGATGGTAGCTTCGTACCTTCTGAACTAAAAAACTTAATTCCGTTATCCTCCGGAGGATTATGACTAGCAGAAATCATAATCCCACCAACAGCATTGGTAACGCTGCTGAGATAGGCAACACCAGGAGTTGGACATAGCCCTAAGTTCCACACCTCTAACCCTGCCGATGTCAAACCAGCAGAAAGAGCCATTGCCAACATATCACTTGAATTTCGAGAGTCCTGCCCTAAAATCACGGGTCCAGGTGCTGGTGCTGAGGCGAGTAGCACCTGACCTGCCCAAAACCCAACTTGTAACGCCAAATCAGCATTTAACAAGTCTCCTACTCGTCCCCGAATGCCATCGGTACCAAATAAGGGTGTTGCTGGTAGCGTTAAGGGTAGGCTCGCTAGACCAACATCCGTTGAAGAAGACTGCTGATGACGGCGCGACAATTCAAAACGACGTAAGCCCTGAGTCCGGGCGGGGGATGTAACCATAACTCACTTTTCCTCACACAACACACTCACTGTGGAGAATAGCACTTTCTGCTCTAGAGTTCCCCTACTCACAGGAGGGAAATCTTGAGCTGAGTCTGAGACGACTTTTTTATATAACCTCAAAAAAACTAGTGCAGTGTGACCCAAATAACTATCCAGTTGAAAAAGGTTAAAAAGCTTACCTTACAAGCAATGTTCCTGCTGCCTGCTGCCTGCTGCCTTCTTGCACTAGACTCTGAAGATAGCCATGCCCATTAGATGAGCATCTCTTTCAGGATTGGTGGTTAATAGCGCTAGATTCAAAGACCCATCAGTTACTGTAGTCGCGTAGGGACCATATTTCACCCACTTATTAACCTCCAGCTTCGCAATACCTTTGTCCACTGTTTGACCGTCCAAAATCACATTCATTTCATGGTGATTAGAAGCGTAGTTTTCCATAATCCATAAATAGACTTCATAGCTACCATTAGGCACACTCTGACTAATTTCGAGCTTATGCCTTTTGCAAACCACAGTATTCAACATTTTTTTCATGCCACGGTTGACACCTGGTTTAGGTTTTACCCCAGTTTCAGTAGCAATAGAATCAGGCACAGATAAGCCTTCGGCTAAAGCATCACTGTAAGCTATCCAAGGATATCCATCGACTGTAATCGCTTTACCATTGAAGTTAATCCCTTTAACAAATTCTCCTTTGGCAGGAAAAGCTGATAAATCTTTAGAACCGAAGAAACGATTGATCAGAGTAGTAACTGTCTGCATACTTTAAGTCTTAGCAATTTTTAGAAAACTAAACTTTGACTAAGTTAGCAATTTCCTAAAATAAAAGCCCGTAAATGAGCCTGTCTTAATCGATACTTATTAAGTCGCTGCCTAAAAATTTATGATTCAAGCTGAACAAGGGACACTTCCAGAGGAACACAAGTTAATGAGCAGTTTGAGCGTAACTCTCTCCATGAAGCGAGACAAAAGGTGCTTCTCTTGCACCTCAGTCTGGAGGATCGCTTCAAGATCTGCTATTTAGGAGCGTGTAATAATTAAATTTCGCTAAGGCTTATTTGGGCGATCGCTTATCCTCTGCCCTGCCAAATAAGCCACTGTAAAGTCTATCAGCCATTGGCTAAGAACTTTACAGCGGCATTCACCTATGGAAATATTAGAAACCTTTCTTCAACGTTGGAAATATTTATACTTTATCCGACTCTTGTGTACCCAACTAGAGAGGCAACTTTGAGGCGATTCATGAGCCAGGTAAAGTATGGGGGAGGCGGCTTTTCTCGGTTTTAAATTCTATTGAGCAAACTTTGCCATCGGTGTCACTTCCTTACTAGCACAGGATGAGAAAGTAGCGCTCAACGTTTCTTATCTCAAATCTCGTCCAAGCCATTGACTCCAGAACCGTTGAGTAGTTGATAAACAGTCATTCCTCCCCAGAACAAACCACTGCAAATCTGAATGACTACCAAGATGGGGATAGCAAACACTGCTACGCCTAAACTACAAAGTGCGATCGCTGCTCGTTCTGATAAGATGCCTGACTGCGGCTTGACATCTGAGATAACTTGGTGGCTTGCAGAGACGTTGACGTTGTTTAGTGCAATCATCTTGGCTTCGGCTCTCATCGAGTGCTACTTGTTTAGTTATTCATAATTATGCCGAGCGGCAGAGGAGCTTTCATCAAGAGATAATGTATTTTACTTCTACCCATGTAAAGTTTTTGTAAATTCACCTCTAAATATGGTAGACGAGCCTTCTTTTTGAGCCGTTGAGCCTCTAGTGTATCAAGGCTAAGGTTTCTCACCACTTTGCTACCTAGCTACTGGCGTAATCTGTCACGCCTGCAAAATCAACAAAACGACTCTAGGTATGATCACAACATAGCCACTACTTATCCTTCTGGTAACCAAAACTTAACGGATATCAGGAAGGGCAGACTAAAAGCGAGATTGCTTTTCCAATGTACAGTTCAAAGAACAAAAAACACCCTTTTGACTATCAAGGGGTTTATCCCTGTCCCGTCTGTCGCTTAAACCAACTCAAAGCGATGCCGTTAATGGACGCGATGGCTTGTGACTGCTGTCGTCATATTTTTACGGCTGATCTAGAACGACAGCTTATCAAAATGCCAGCTAGGCAACCGCCTCTAATCTGGCTTTGGAATGGCAGAAATTGGACAGGCGCACATCTAGAGGGAGTTGAATGGGGATGGACTTACTGGCTGTTCGCTATTGGCTTTGTAGTCCTGCCTACCACCTTGATTGGTTTATCCGCCTACACGTTTCCCCCAGCTTCCGGTAGTCGGTTGGCTTGGCTTCCAGCAGCTTGGACTGGGTTAACGTTCTTATGCCATTTAGGGATTATTGGATGGCTAGTGATTGAGTTTTATCAGTTCCCAGTTTGGGCGTACTTAAGAGTCAGACGACAGCAACTGTTTAGTCGTTGAAACACGCTTGGACGTGGAAAGTACAGAAGAGTGATCGCTGCTTCAACTCAGATTACAACAGACTGCCTCGCAACTGCACAGTCCCTTCAACTGTCACAGAAAGCGGCGGGTAGCCTCTTCCTTCTATGAAGGGGAGGGGTAGCTGTCCGCTGCTTTGTTGTGTTCTTTATTGTTTGTCAACACCATTTGAGTTTGATTTTTTCTTTTGTTTAGGTATTCAAGATGGTTAAGTGTGTTTTCTAATTAAGTGCATCCGTCTAAAGTGGTAGATGGTGGTAATAATAGAGGCATAGAAGTGTGTTGGGTACTGATACGATGGATGAAATGACGCTAGAGAAACTATGGGGCGCTGAGCTGAATCAGCTCAAGCCGGAAGTAAAGGCAATTATCCTTTCCGCTTTGAAGAAGGCAAGAGAGAGAAGGGAGCAGAATCAGACCCCAGCGATCGAGTGTCAGACCAGTGCTGCTAATCGGCAAGGGTAACATCAACAGCAAGCTAGCACCTAGAGGCATCTTGGTCGTTGAAGATTTGCGAAATGTACTACCACTAGTCGCGCTCTTGCTGAACCTCCTGTAAAAGGCGCATCACCTCTGCCTGTTCCTCGCCGCTACTCGTTGCTTGAAAAACTCTAAGCGCCTGCTGGAAGGATTCAACGGCTTTTTCATATTGAGCCATACAGCGGTAGGTATGACCTAAATTTCTCAGAACCCAACCTTCTCGAACGAGCGTTCCTTCTGCTTGAGAAATTGCAACGGCGCTTTGGTAAGCTTCTACGGCTTTATCGTACTGGGCAAGTGTGTTGTAAGTTGTACCGATGTTGTTGAGTACCCAGATTTCTTTACTCCGATCTCCCATCTCTCGGAAGATTACTAGTCCTTGGTGATATGACTCAAGAGCTTCATCGTATTGTTCTAAGGCATCATAGATAGCACCAAGGTTAGTCAAGGCAATAGCTTCGCCATAACGGTCACCTGACAATCTGACATTGGCTAGATACTGTTGCCATAACTGTAGATTGTCTTGGTAGGGGTTGCTCTGGTTCATTAGAGTGGTCTTAGATAACTTTTGACAGCACTACCTATCTCTCAGAGCTTTCCTACTTATGTAGAAAGTCAGTGAACGGAAAGTGGAAGTAGATAGGTAATATCAGCTTTTTGTGCTGTTTTGAGAAGCGAAATCGGCAACTTTTTCAATAATTAATCGGAAATCTGCCACGATGGCGGGTAAATTCTCTGGAGTGAGAACAGGGACGTGGACAAAAATACAGCAGGTGTTCAGGTTATGTGATGTGCGGTAGCACCGCCTGCGGCATCGCAAATAGCTTAAGACCTCGTAGTACAGTCCTTCACAGACAAACTTACCCGCATCGTGACTAATCTCTGTGCTAGCTAACTCAGCTACTAACTTCTCTAGACTCACTGAGGTTTTAAGTAAGTCATTGTTGCAAGTTGCACAAGATTCAACCGTCAATTTTGTGCGGCACTCTGCCATACCACAACAAATGATGACATCGGGTTGTAGTTCCTCAATTTTGTCAATCACGATACGACTGGATTGGGGAACATCAACGGGTAACTGCCGCAATAAAGTTAAGGAGGGAGAGAGACTATTTAATTGAGCAATTTCTTCTAATAAATCATCCGAAGCGTTAGATCTCTGATGCGGTAGCCAAGTTTGAAACGATGTTAGGAGAATTTTTCCGTTCATAGGAGAGAGGCGGCAACTTAAAATAGAGGTGGCTTCAATAACAAATGTAAGGGGGAGCGGGTTAATGCCAATTATTGCCGTTGTAGATTACGACATGGGAAACCTGCACTCTGCCTGTAAAGGTCTGGAGAAAGCTGGGGCGACGACGAAAATTACCGATTCACCAGCAGACGTTGAGCAGGCGGATGCTGTAGTTCTACCAGGCGTGGGAGCATTTGACCCTGCTGTGCAACATTTGCGATCGCGTGGACTTGAGGAACCGATCAAAAAAGCGATCGCTAGTGGTAAACCCTTCTTAGGCATTTGCTTAGGCTTACAGATTCTCTTTGACGGGAGTGAAGAAGGCACTGAACCAGGACTGGGGATTGTTCCTGGAATGGTACGCCGATTTCGCTGGGAACCAGGTATTACGATTCCTCACATGGGTTGGAACGAATTAGAGTTCAATCAGCCGAATTCTCCGTTGTGGCAACACTTATCAGGCAATCCACGAGTCTATTTCGTCCATTCCTACTATGTTGACCCCGTTGACCCCAAAATTCGCGCCGCAACTGTTACCCACGGTAGCCAAACAGTAACGGCTGCGATCGCTCGTGACAACTTAATGGCAGTCCAGTTTCACCCCGAAAAATCTTCCACCGCAGGATTGCAAATCTTGTCTAATTTCGTGGCTCAAGTCAAGACGGCTGTTCTAGTGTAAATGAGAATATACGGCAATCGGCAACTAAAGACTTTACCAGGTCAAGATACCCGCCCGACGCTAGCACGGGTACGAGAGGCAGTCTTTAATATCTGGCAAGGTACGATTGCTGATTGCCGATGGCTTGATTTATGTGCAGGTACAGGTTCAATGGGTGCAGAAGCCCTGTGTCGAGGAGCCTCCTTGGTTGTGGGAATTGAGAAGTGGGCAAAAGCCTGTGCCGTTATTCAGCAGAACTGGGAACAAGTAGCTCAGCCTGAACAGGAGTTTCAGGTGATACAGGGGAACGTTGTTGGGCGATTAAAAACATTAGCAGGTCAGTCGTTTGACTACATTTACTTCGACCCACCCTATGCGAGTGACTTGTATCAGCCAGTGCTAAAAGCGATCGCTCAGTACCAGTTACTCGATGCTGAGGGTGAACTAGCCGTAGAGCATAGCCCAAACAACCGACTAGAAATACCACTTCCCAACCTAGAAATTTGTCAGCAGAAAGTCTACGGCAACACTGCCTTGACTTTCTATCGTCGCTGTTGAAGAAGAGGGGGAATCGGAAGTGGGGTAGAACCTCGTTTTGCTGTTTAGTGCAAGTTCCAGATTCTTGCCCTACTCCCCATTCCCTATTCCCTACTTATTGATACCTAGCTGGTCGCCACGCTTGTACTGCATATAGGCAGCGAAAAACAGTCCAGCAAGGGTAACTGGGATTAAGCCAAGGACAATCCCTGAAAGCAGCGGTTCTACCACGTTTGTTCTCCTACATTAATAAGTTTCTTTGCTTGTTTCTCATCGTACTAGCTCTCACGCCGCAACAGCTACAGACTGAGCTGAAAGAATTAGCTGCATTGTGAAAGCCAAAATTCAACCGTAGTGCAAGTTTAGACTTGCTTACTCATTCTGTAAATTTTAAGCTATGTTTATTAATCGACATACTTTTCGACAAGCCGTTACGTTATCACCTTACTCGTATAACAAAATCGGTTTTTCGTTTCATATCGACAAAGAACGCTTAGTAAATTCTTAATTTGACAGGAGTTCGTTTGGAGAACCAGCTTGCCCATCCTGAAATCCTAATTCGGCGGATTACCTTAGTGGTGCTTGCGGCGCTGCTAACAATCGCTATAAGCATCTTAGGCTTCCACCTAATTCAGACTTCAGACCCTTACATCCAAAATGTCTTGTCACTAGATGGCGATTCACTGCGAGGTCGTGCGATTTTTCAAATCAACTGTGCTGGTTGTCATGGAATACAAGCGGATGGTCGGGTCGGCCCAAGCTTGCAGCATGTTTCTCAGCGAAAGTCCAAGATCAACTTGATTCATCAGGTGACAAGTGGCGAGACACCACCAATGCCGAAGTTCCAGCCTAGCCCTCAGGAAATGTCAGACCTTTTAAGCTACTTGGAAGACTTGTGAGGATTGTTTGACCTAGACCTTCACGGCGAAAGTTTCCCTCCAGTTCTGACAGGGAAAGCAGGGGAAGAGTTTGTGCTGGTGGGTTTGTGCCAAGTTGGTCTGGGGACTGAGCAACCAAAGAGTAACGAGAGCATATAGAATCTTCCCAATTCCCAATTCCCAATCCTTAACTAAACTGTTGAGCATAGAATCGAGCATAGCGATCGCCTTTCTCTAAAAGTTCCTCGTGGGTTCCCGATTCAACGATTTGTCCTTGCTCTACAACAAGAATACGGTCAGCACGGCGCACGGTTGCCAGTCGGTGAGCGATGATAAAAACCGTGCGCTCTTTCATAATCCGCTCTAAGGCTTCTTGTACCAAGGCTTCGGATTCGGAATCTAAAGCAGAAGTCGCTTCATCAAGGATGAGTATACTGGGGTTGAGAAGAACCGCACGCGCGATCGCAATTCGTTGTCTTTGTCCTCCCGATAGATTCACACCTCGTTCCCCTACCCAGGTGTAATAGCCTTGGGAAAACTGGGTGATGAAGTGGTGAGCATTCGCAATCTTAGCGGCTTCTTGAACGTCTTTAAGGTCAAATTCAGCTTGACCGAAGGCGATATTTTGGGCGATCGTGCCAGAGAATAGTGTGGTTTCCTGAGGGACAATGCCAATTTGTCGTCGTAGACTTTTTAAGGTGACATCCTGAATATTTATCCCATCAATGAAAATTTCACCGGATTGAGGGTCATAGAAGCGAGGGAGTAGATTGACTAGAGTAGTTTTACCAGCACCCGACGCACCCACTAATGCGATCGCTTCTCCTGGCTGTGCTAGTAAACTTAAGTCTTTCAGCACGGGTTCATCTGCCTTGTAAGCAAATGACACATTGCGATACTCGACTTTACCCGTAACGCTTGGCAAGACAGTTGCACCAGGCTTTTCCACCACAGTTGGCTGAATCGCTGCCAGTTCAAATATGCGATCAACAGACGCCTCACCTTGCTTGAATTCGTTGTAGTTGCTGGTGATATGGGCAATCGGGTCAATAAGTAGCAATGCCGCAGCAACAAAGGTGGCAAATTGTGCGCCCGTGAGGTTCCCCATAGAAATTTGCCAACCACCCAGGAGAAACAACAGCAACACACTCATCGCATACACAAATCCCACGACTGGGTTCTGAATCGCCCTCAGCCGTTCAGTGGCATACTTCGCTTGACGGTTTTCTTCTGCTTCTTGTGCAAAGCGCTCAATTTCAAACTCCTCAGCCGCAAACGCTTGCACAAGGCGAATCCCACTGAACACCTCTGTGAGCAAAGCGGATAAGTTAGAGATGCGATTTTGACTGCGGCGGGAAAACTTCAGCATCTGTTCGCCAAACCAGCCAATCAAAACACCCATCAACGGCGCAACGATGAATGTTGCCAGCGTTAGCTGCCAGTTGAGATAAATCATGTAACCTAGCAACACAATTAACTGCAACACACAGGGGGTAAAGTCATGGAATACCTTATTGACTACCTCACCAACTCGGTCAATGTCTTCAGTGAAGCGGTACGTTAAGTCACCTGTCTGAACTGTCTCAAAATAGCTGAGATTGAGGCGTTGGATGTGGGCATAGACTTGCTTGCGTAAGTCTAAAGCGACAAACAGGGCAGCTTTTGCCATCAGGGTGTCTTGACCATACATCAGGATTTTCTGGACAAGAAAAACCAGGACAAGGCTTCCAGCTATCCGCGCAAGCCCTACCATATTGCCTTGTCCAATTAAACTGACCAGTTGCCCTGCTAGTGCGGCTTGTAGGGGCCAAAACACTGTAACACCTAGTGTGCAAACAAATGCCTGAGTAATGGTTTTCCAGTGAGGGCGAATATAAGGCAGGAGTTGCCAGTAATTAGAGCGCGTTTTCAAGAGGTAACGTCCAGAACAACATTTTCTTTTTTTGACGCTACCAGTTTTTAAGCTGTTTCTGAGCTTCCTTATTTCTAAAAAGTACCCGAAACTTACCCGGAACTTAAGGATACTGTTAGCGAATTCGGAGAACATAACCCCCCAGCCCCCTTCCCTACCAGGGAAGGGGGAGCCGGAAAGCCCCTATCACCTACCACCCACCACCTATTTTCAAGAGAGATGTACGCTTTACCTTGCATTGAATTGCATCTGAGCAAAATGCTCCTGCACTGAGTCGTCTATGAAGCGATAGCGCCCACCCTCGCGTTCCAAGATTCCCAGTTCAACAGCATGGTCAAGGAACTTAGCATAATTCCAAGGGATAGCTCCATTCTGCTTTAGAATTAAGCGCAGTACAAAATGTTGAAGGCAAGCTAAACCTCCAACATAGATGCCAAAAAACACTCCATTCCCGATTCCGTCAATCAGTAAATCACGGGGTTCTAAAGGTTCTCCCACGGCTAAGAGTACCCCAACATAAAGTAGTACCCAGGCTACTCCACCAATAACTGTAAAAATTCCTGCATTTAGGGCTGATTCTTTAATACCTTGATTTTTGACAGTTGTATTATTAAATTCTGGAACCAATAGTCCCCAAATCAAGCCTTCAATTAAGCCCCAGACCAACGAATCAGTCATTCCTAAAATTAATCCCTCAAGCCCCCAAATTATCCAACAAATTAGGGCATCAATTACTCCATAAATTAATCCCCACCACAGCCCTTCAAGCACTGAACCTAAGAATCTAGATTTGGCAAATTCGAGAGAAAACTTGAGGCGAGTAATGGGATAGATTTCTTGAGTACGTCCTAAAATTAACCCGTAAGTGATGCCACCAATACTTGCTCCAATGAGTCCGGTCGTTCCCACGTAAATTAGCGCCACTATCAACCCAGTTATCAGTCCCACGGAAATCTTATAGAACCACTTTTGTTGGGAAGTTTCTAACCAAGAAGATTGCATTCTTTCAATCACAAACTCTTTAGCTTTGTCTTGTTTAAGCTGACGAGCAAGCCGCGCTAGCCAATAATAGGTTTGTTGGAGGCTGGGTTCAGTTCCTGGTAGATAGGTTGTATTGTCAGCGTTGGGAACATCTAGAGGCGGTAAGGAGCCTCTGAGCAAGTCTTGTTCAAACGCTTCAATGAGGGGCTGGTTTGAAGCGAGTGGGGTATCGAGTTGACCATCGGATTTTGACATAGTTGGAGCTAACTCGGATTAGCTGTCTGCAAAGCGTGGCTGATCTGAGTGTAAATCCCTACTTCAATTTTGTGACTTCTAAGCCTGTTATTGAAAGGGCGATCGCTCTTAATTAAACTACTCCCAACGCCCCTGTTGCTCATCAGATGGTGGGGGCGGCTTTGGTATCTGCCTCTGCTCCTGATGCTCTCTTACAGCTTTTTCCAGAAGGAATGCTGCCAAGCTGCTGATTGAGCGGCGTTCTTGAGTTGCCCACTCTTCGAGTAGGTCATAGATCCCATCTGCTAAATAGGTTGCTAAGCGTTTAGTCATTAGAGATTCAGAAGTTTCTCGTCTAGGCAGATCATTCATTACTGTGCTGTATTTAGGCTTTTATGTCGAATCTAGCTCATATAAGGCACACACGTATGCTGTATTTGTGCTAAATTGAAACAAGTCAAAGCCAGCGGCAAAGTTCCTAGGCTCTCCGCTGGCTTCTGGCTCCCAAATAAGAGGAGACTCTACCAATGTTAAAACCAATGAGTGAGCAAAGGGTGAAGCGAAGCTATCCTGAGGGGAATCGCCCTTGGGCAATTGTGCTTATTTTGCTAAATGCTCAGCACTATACCGCCGCTTGTTTCTTTAACCGTCAAGACGCTGATGACCACAAAAGAGTTTTGCAACGGTTTATGCCAAAGGCTGAGTTTGAGATTATCTTCACTCCTCCCGAATAAAGAGAACAGGATAACAAAGCCTGATTCCTAAGTTCATTCGGGCAAGTCAGATAAGTTAGCCACCAAAGAAAACCTCTCTCCAAAGTAGGGAGAGAGGTTCTTCTAAACCTGGAAAATACAAGAGATTGGGCAAGAAAATCGATTATTCGTGCCTAAGCCTCGATATTCTTCTGATTACCTTCTTGTTTACCCACTTAGCTAAAAGGCGATCGCTTTCTCATCCCCTTTGAAGGAGACGAAGCGATCGCATTAGTCAATCAATAAAACCTTATAACTCAAGCGGCAGACGCTCTCAGCCCTCTACTCCAACTATCAAGATCACCTAAAGCGCGATCGCGATACATTCCATATCGCTCTTGCTTATTCTTAATTCGCTTACCCAGTTCTGGCAAAATCCCAAAATTCGGTGGCATCGGCTGGAAATGCTTCGGTGATGCCGAACTGATAAAGTCAAATAGCGCACCCATCATCATCGTAGTTGGCAGCGTTACAGGCTCCAATCCTAGTACTAACCGCGCTGCATTCGTCCCCGCCAGCCAACCCCCAGCCGCTGCTGCTGTATAGCCTTCTGTACCAACCAGTTGACCAGCCGCTAGCAACGTTGGGCGTTTTTTAAATTGCAGCGTCGAGTGCAATAGTTGAGGCGCATTCAGGAACGTGTTGCGGTGCATCACACCCATCCGGACAAACTCCGCTTCCTCCAAACCTGGAATCAGCCGAAATACCCGTTTCTGCTCACCCCAGCGCAGATTGGTTTGGAATCCCACCATATTCCACAACTGACCCGCCTTATCTTCCTGTCGAAGTTGTACGACAGCATAGGGACGCTGGGATTGGTTTTCTGGAGCGCGAAAATCTCCCTTTCGGGCATCAAATAACCCCACTGGTTTCAAAGGACCATAGCGCATTGTATCTTCGCCGCGCCGTGCCATCTCTTCAATTGGCAAGCAACCCTCAAAGAATTTGGCAGTTTCTTGCTCAAAATCTTTCAATTCCGCTTTTTCGGCAGCACACAATTCCTGCCAGAAGTGGAGATACTGCTCTCGATTCATCGGACAGTTGAGATAAGCGGCTTCGCCTTTGTCGTAGCGCGAGGCAAAAAAAGCAATCTCACGATTAATCGATTCTCCTGTGACAATTGGGCTTGCTGCATCAAAAAAGCTGAAGTATTCCATGCCTGTGAAGCGTTGCAAGTCTTCAGTTAAAGCAGGACTAGTCAGAGGGCCAGTGGTCAGAACAACAACTCCCTCAGTGGGAATTTCCTGAACTTCTGAGCGACGCAACTCAATCAAGGGATGACTCCCAAGCGTTTCCGTTAAGTTGTGGCTAAACACTCCTCTATCTACCGCTAGTGCGCCACCCGCAGGAACCGCGTGTTCATCAGCCGTGCCGATAATTATACAGCCAAGGCGACGGAGTTCTTCGTGCAACAAACCCGCCGCGCGATCGCTTGAGAGGGCACCAAAGGAATTACTACAAACCAGTTCCGCCAGTTCCTCGGTGTGATGAGCAGGGCTTTTTCTTAAGGGGCGCATTTCATGGAGTACCACTGGCACACCCGCCTTAGCAATCTGCCATGCGGCTTCTGTACCAGCTAGTCCACCACCAATTACATGAATCATTTGCTTCTCCATCATTCATCCTCCTCGTCTCTTGCCCCGTTCAAGGAAGTATTCTTGCCTCGCTACTTCCTCCATGGTCACTTGTTGAGGTTGGCGCTTGTACTCCCAAGACGTTTACTTTTCTTGTTCTTCTACCATGCCAGGGTCGATCAGTGTAATGTCAAATGGATCAAGTGGTCCACTCTTGCGATTGTTGCGTTTGAGTAAATAATAGGTAACACTTACCCCAGGCCCAAACACAATCTTGTCCTCATTTTTGAGGTCATAGCTTTGAATTTTGCGTCCATGAATCACGATACCATTAGCACTGAGTTGACCTTGAAGATTTCCATTGACAATTTGGTAGTAGTAGTTCCCGTCATCACGCTGTTGCCGGACTAACGTGGCATGTCGGCGAGAAACAAACAGTGAAAAGAGACGAATATCACATTCAGCGTCTCTCCCAATGGAATATACCTCTCCTCCCAAGGGAATTTCTTTCCGTCCCTGGTCATCTTTCACAATCAACCAATGAACCTCTTGCGGTTCTGAAGGGGAGATTGGCTTTGTAGTTGAACCAATAGGTGAAAGATTGTGTTTCGAGTGATGGAAGTGAGAGGTTTCGGCTTCAGGCATTTTCACAATCCTTGGCTTTACAGGGTTTGAATAAAACGTCAAGCGACTTCTCGTGACGAAGTGAAGTTTTGCAGGACAAAAGATTGGATGGCTGACAGTGCAACTTCGACAATTGAGCGCAGAAGACTGCCTATATGCGCTCAATTGAAGAGCATTAGTTCACGAAATCTTAGAGACGCAACCCTGAATTTTGAAGTAGATTAGCTTAACCATCTTCCATGAAATGCAACTTGAATACACATTAGCTTAAATGACTTTTTCTCCCTTGAGGTAGAACTTTGCGAATGTGCAACCTAAAAGACGAATAGCTAATTACGCACTAGTCCTCAGCCTCCTAAACATTTAACAGCCCAGTGAGCGTACCTGGTGGCGGTAAAATGATACTTACTAAAATCAATAGAGCCAGAAATCCCACTAAATCACGCCAGTTGTCAAGTTCTGAGACATCGTTTAGGGCTGGTTCATCTGCGACTGGCAGGAATAATAAAATAATCGCCAACGTTAATAAATCTGACTCCTGCAAGGCAAGTACCAGCACCAGCAGGCGGGTAATCTGACCAATTGTTGCACCCGTTCTCTGTCCAAACATAGCATGGACGATGTGACCTCCATCAAGTTGCCCCACTGGCATCAACTTCAACGCGATCGCGATTAAACCGACATAGCCTGCCACTGCCACAGGATGCAAATTAATTGCCATTGTTGGCGTTAATTCATTACCTAATGCCAACTTACTGAGTAGGGTTAGCAAGAAGGAAAATCTTGGATTAAGGGATTCAAAATTTAACAGTCCTGAGGCATCTGAAATTGGAACCACTCTGGAGTGGATAAGCCCCCAAATTAAAATTGGTAAGGTGACAATCAACCCGACTAAGGGGCCAGTAATCCCAACATCAAATAAGGCTTTACGATGCGGAACAGGCGATCGCATCTGAATAAATGCACCAATTGTCCCTAGGGGAAAGAATTGCATTGGAGGCAACGGGATAAAGTAGGGCAGCGTTATCCGCATTTTGTACAGCCTTGCTACCCAGTAATGACCCAATTCATAGACACTCAAGATTGCTATCAGTGCTAAGGCATAAGGGAACCCTTTCACTAAAGTCGAGGGGTTAAGCTCTTTTTCAGTAAGCCCCGCAATCAGTGCGCCTCCCATTGTGGTGGTCAACAAAGTAGTCAACAGTAACCCCAACGCCAAAATTGGGCGCGACACAGGTTCCGACTCAGTCCCTACCTTGGCTTGAGTTTGCGTATTCGGAACTAAAGCAAAGAAGGGAGTCCCATTCAGGCTTTCTTGAAAAATTACAAAAAAGCGATCGCCAAATTCGGCTTCAATATTTTGCCGTACTGTCTGATAGGCTGCCTCTGGGCTTGTGCGTAGCTTTCCTCGACACAAAACAGCTTGGGGACGATACTCAACATTCTGAAGATAGTAAACTCCCCAGGGAAAGCAATTTCTAAGGTCAGTTTCTTCCTGTTTGCTAATTGGGCGTAGCGCTGACTCTTCACTCGCTACTGGAACTGTTGGTTTTGGCGTTAATGCTGGAGGTGTTGTCTCTGTTCCCTGAGTTGCTGGAGGGGTAGAATCGCGGCGTCCCCACTGAATCAAGAACCAGTACAACGGCAGGCAAATCACGAAAGGTCCAAATACAAGGGCAGGTGGCATCGGTGCATCTTCATACAGCTGATTCCATCCACTCCAGACCAGTGCAGGAGTCATCATTACCAGCCACAATAACCAGACTGGTGTCCGGGTAATGCTTGCCACACTACGCTGGACGATGAAGTAAGTGATAATGCCTAGTAGAATTAGGAGCAACAGTTCCATGATGATAGATCACAATTGGTGTAATGGAGCGATCTTGACCAAGAGGGGAGGAGTTTATAGTAGATGCCTTGTTCCGTATAGGCACTGGCACCATGAGGCATAAGTCAAGATAAGCAAGTAGGCGCAATCAAACAGAACTTATCGTTTTGGGGACTGTGGGCTAGTGAGTAGTGGCTGGGTAAAGTTTCCCAAGCTTTAATCACTTAAACCAGCAATGTTTATTTCCAACGCTCTACTTAGTTCTTCTTCGGAATATCAATTGCCCCCTACTGGGTAGCATTTTCTTCCCCTCTCCCTCATCTCCCACTCTCTCCATCTTTCATAAAGGTTAGTACCGTTCACTCAAACTACAGGCAGACAAGCATTGTGCAACCTGATTTCCCCGAAAAGGGCAATATTACTCCTCCTCAAACCCCACCGTCAAATCTGCAACCTGCTGTACTCAAACCACCACGCCCTGTCCTAGAAACAATTTTCGCATTTCCACCCAATCGCGATACGTTAGGTGGTACGGCATATCTTATTGTAGGAAATTCCGCCAATCTCCTGATCGATTGTCCGGCGTTGAATGAAACCAATGAACAATTCATTCGACAAAAAGGGGGAGTGTCCTTACTATTCCTGACTCATAGAGGTGGCATTGGGAGAGCGCAGGAAATTCAGAAGACGTTCGGCTGTACTATTGTGGTTCAAGAACAAGAAGCTTACCTGTTGCCGGGACTAGACATAACTCCCTTCCAACACGAGTTTACTCTCACTCCCAACTGTAGCGCTATCTGGACACCGGGTCACTCGCCAGGTTCTTCTTGTCTTTACTACACCAGTGCAGGTGGTGTTCTCTTCTCTGGGCGTCATCTATTGCCAAATCGACAAGGCAAACCAGAACCTTTACGCACTTCAAAAACCTTTCATTGGCGAAGACAAATTCAAAGTGTGCAGTCCTTAATTGAGCGCTTTATACCGACAACATTGCATTATATTTGCCCTGGTGCTAATACAGGAAGTTTGCGAGGCAAAGGCGTAATTGATCAGGCGTATGAGCAACTAACTCAACTGGATTTAGCAGCTTTGCGACATATTCAACCTTTGCTATGAAGCTTTTCTGACATCTTTGAAGCTAACAACACGTTAACCTCATCCCACGCCCTTAATGACGTGCGATGAGGTTAACTGGACAACAAGCTTAGTTACTTACAGCATCAGCCACTACGGAGTTGGATGCCAGAAACTCTATAGCTGCTTGATATTGACCATCTGCTGTTGTGCCGACTTGATTGAACGTTATTTGTTCTAACGGCACCTGAAAGTCTGGGGTGATGCCTAGTTTATGAATATCATGGTGGTTTGGTGTTTCGTACTTGGCAACAGTTACGGCTAATCCTGACCCATCCGATAGGTCAAATAATGACTGGATTAAGCCTTTGCCAAAGGTTTTTTCACCAACTAGTTTAGCTCTCCCGTTATCCTGTAATGCTCCAGCGAGAATCTCACTAGCGCTGGCACTTCCTTGGTTGACTAAGACTACTAAAGGGTCTTCCGTTAGTGCCGGGCCATTGGCTTCAAAACTACCTAGCATTCCCTGTCGGTTAACGGTATAAACAACTGTTCCTTTGTCCAACCAGAGACGAGCAATTTCGATACCAGCTTGCAACAGACCACCGGGATTATTTCGTAGGTCAAGGACATAAGCATCTGCGCCCTGTTCTTCGAGTTGATTAATCGCGTCAGCGACTTCAGTCGGGGCATTGGCACTGAACTGGGTCAGGCGAATGTAACCAACTGGGGTACTACCAGGGTGGGTATCTAAGACGGCATAAACTGGGTTGAGAGCGATGCGATCGCGTACCAGTTCGATTGACTTTGGCTTCCCATCATCACCTTGAATTCTCAGAGTAACTGTCGTACCAATGGGGCCGCGCATCCGAGAGGCGGCTTCATCGAGAGTGAGTTCTGAAGTTAGTACACCATCAATTTCCAGGATGCGATCGCGTGGGCTAATTCCTGCCTGATCAGCGGGTGACCCAGCAATTGGGGCAATTACTTCTAATTCTCCCGTCTCAGCATCCAGAGCAATTTGTAGTCCTACACCCGATAGTTCTCCGGAGGTATTGACCTGTAAACTGCGATACTGGTTGGGCTTCAAGAGTCGTGTGAAAGGGTCGTCAAGACTCTCTAGCATTTTTTGAATCGCTGCATAGGTCGCTTCGCGATTATCTAGCCGCTGTTTCAACGTTTTTTCTCGTAATGCCCACCAATTTTGATCATTAAACGTGTCATCTATATACGCTTGAGAGACGATTCGCCACGCTTGCGAGAAAATCTTTTGCTCCTCTGTAAAAGCAGATGCTGGTGCTGTCCACCATGCCGATGAGAAGATGATTTGGCAGATTAGTAAAACTCCAACCCAGAAAGCTCGTTTGTGCATGACTAAAATTTTCACTTCAGGCTTTAATTCCCTAAATTGTCAGTGTGGCAGAGCCTAGGGACGACGCGATCTCTTGAAATAAACTACCGTAGACTGTTGACGGTTCATAGTTCACACTTCAACAAGCAACCGTCAGTCGTCAACAGCATCCCCCCTGTCGTAACCCTTAAGGCACACTTCGCGGGCAGACCTTTGAGAGTTACTTCAACAGCAATGTCTACCTCTGACAAGCTATGTTACATTTCTTGTATAGTGGACATCAAACCGGGTCAGCGTTCCTGATCAGATTTGTGTAAGCTCAGCTTTATTGGTGTGTCTCCCCTCACCCAAAGCCATAATCAATTTCCTCGGTGGCAGACTGCCAATCGAGCGTTAACTACGTCAAAAACAGCAATATCCTTTTAGGAATTCTGGCTTCATGTTTTCAAAGCAGATAACCGACTCAAAAGCCTTCAACTGGTTTGAGGAGCGTCTAGAAATTCAGGCAATTGCCGACGACGTTACCACAAAGTATGTACCTCCGCACGTTAATATTTTTTACTGCCTGGGTGGGATTACTCTCGTTTGCTTCCTAATCCAGTTTGCTACTGGGTTTGCAATGACCTTTTACTATAGACCAACGGTCACCGAGGCATTCTCCTCCGTGCAGTACTTAATGACGGAAGTCAACTTCGGCTGGCTCATCCGCTCTATTCACCGCTGGTCTGCCAGCATGATGGTGCTGATGATGATTTTGCACACGTTCCGTGTGTACCTCACTGGCGGTTTCAAAAAGCCCCGTGAGTTGACTTGGGTGACTGGTGTAATCCTGGCAGTAATCACGGTTTCTTTTGGTGTTACCGGGTATTCGCTGCCTTGGGACCAAATCGGCTACTGGGCTGTCAAAATTGTCTCTGGTGTTCCTGAGGCAATTCCTTTTGTCGGTACTTTTATGGCCGATCTAGTACGCGGTGGCAGTAGCGTTGGTCAAGCTACCCTTACTCGTTACTACAGTGCTCATACCTTTGTTTTGCCTTGGCTGATTGCGGTCTTCATGCTGTTACATTTCATCATGATCCGCAAACAAGGTATTTCTGGTCCCTTGTAAATTAATACGTTGCAGTTAGCCATTAGTCCTTAGTCATCATTTATCTTGCCTGATAATCTTCTAAGAGCTAAACGCTAACTGCCTCCTGCTTGCTGATCTTTGTTGATTAAGGAGAATAATCTACGATGTCAATTCTCAAAAAGCCGGATCTAGCTGATCCAAAATTACGTGAAAAGCTTGCCAAAGGGATGGGTCACAACTACTACGGTGAACCCGCTTGGCCAAACGACCTTCTTTATACCTTCCCTATCGTCATTATGGGGACGATTGCGCTGTGTATTGGTTTGGCGGTGCTTGACCCAGCAACGGTTGGTGAACCAGCCGATCCGTTCGCAACGCCTTTAGAAATCCTCCCCGAATGGTATCTATTCCCAGTTTTCCAAATTCTACGCACGCTACCGAACAAACTGTTGGGTGTTGCTTGCATGGCTGGCATTCCTTTGGGTATGATTTTGGTTCCCTTCATTGAGAACGTGAACAAGTTTCAGAACCCATTCCGTCGTCCTGTAGCGACTACAGTGTTCTTGATTGGCACCCTTGTTACGATCTGGTTGGGTGTTGGCGCAACCTTACCAATCGACAAATCCCTGACCTGGGGTCTGTTTTAAGAAAGCGATCGCTCACCTCAATGCCTGTTGATGTTTTAGCTGTACGGATGTACTGCCAAAAGACATTAACAGGCATCAGTTTTTTGTAAGTTCTGAATATCAACGTTTAAAAATTAGAGGGTGAGGGGAAGCACCCTTCATCATTCATGCCATCAAATTTGTTAGTTGCTTCAAATTGAAAACATTCCCCTATCTTTATTTTTATTAATATTCTTCTTTATACCTATTGAGGTAGCATTAAATTAGCGATACATAACTACCTCAGTTGGAAAACTATCCTATTTGAGAGTGAGCTGCTCTACAAAAAGCTCAGGGTGTCTATGCAAAATGAGCATCACTGGTATCCGTGCAGAATTTACTAAAAGCCACTTGATGGGAGTTTACAGAGTAAGCTAAGTTTTTTTGCTCTTATCTTTAGGTTAATAGTAATTATTTAAAACAATCGGTAATATGGTTGTTTACTTTTCAATTTCTAGTAAGCTGCTGTAAGGTAGGCTCAGCAAAAAGTCGAGCAAAGGGATGTTATTATTTGAGCGCCTCAAAGTCAAAAGCGATCTGAATGTCATCACTGACTTAAACGGATGGTTTGCACAAAATTGTTCAAACTATATCTCTCGGATCAACAGCTCTTCTCATTCATTCGCTCACTTGAATTTAGCTCTGACAGAAGGATTTACTAATGCTGTTCGCCATGCTCATCACAAATTACCCTCCGAAACAGCAATTGAAATCGAGCTAGCTATCTGGGATGAGCGGATAGAAATTCGGATCTGGGATTATGGAGAGCCTTTTGATCCAAATAATTTAGTGGAACCTATGCCAGGAACTCTCTGCATTGGTGGGTATGGGTGGTTTCTACTTAGACGCCTTGCTGATCACGTTATCTATGAACGCTGTCAAGATGGTAGGAATTGTCTATTGATTTGCAGTAGCCTCTAACTTGAAAATAAGGCAGAAGGCAGAAGGATTTTCATCCATTTGTTGTGAGCTTTAGTCTCATGGTGTCTAAGTTGAAGATAGGTGTTAGGTAGTAGGGAAGAAGAATTTTCATCGCAACGTTCGTGAGTAATCCCCATGAAAGTCTATCTTAAACAGTTAGGAAATTTGGAGGTCAGACGATTAAAGGCACAACTGACCACATCTTTATTTTTCTAGAAATTTTTAAGTGTGAAGGAGGCATTCAGTCCTATGTCAAAGATATTTTACAAGCCTACTTGTCCCTAACTTCTCAAACAGGACAAACTACAGCTGAGGTGTTTTTGCTCAGGGATAGTCCTAACTGCGAAAATCCCTTGGATACCTACCCACTTAAATTTCATTACCTGGAAACTCGGCTACCTCTACTAGGACGTTTGAGGTTAGCAATGGCACTTAGCTGGTGTTTTTGGCGGCGATGTCCTAGTCATGTTTACTGTGGACATATTAAGCTAGCACCACTAACTCAGCTATTGTGTCAATGGCGGGGTGTTCCCTATACAGTATTGACCTATGGGAAAGAAGTTTGGTATCGCTTGCCAAATCGTGAACATAGTGCCCTAGCAGCAGCGACAGAAATTTGGACAATTAGCCGTTATAGTCGCGATCGCCTTTGTGCGGCTAATGACTTGAATACCCAGAAAGTCCAGATGTTGCCTTGTGTAGTGGATGGCGAGGTCTTTACCCCTGGCTCTAAATCACCCGAATTAATCGCACGGTATAGTATAGCAGGTGCCAAGGTGCTGATGACCGTAGCGCGACTGTGGTCGGGTGATATTTACAAGGGTGTCGATGTCACGATTCGAGCAATACCTGCGATCGCAAAAGTTTTCCCGAATGTTAAATATCTAGTTATTGGTCGTGGTGATGACCAACCAAGACTAGCGCAACTGGCGAAAGATTTGGAGGTTAGCGATCGCGTTATCTTTGCGGGTTTCGTCCCCACCGCCGATCTTGTAGAACACTACCGCCTTGCTGATGCCTACATCATGCCCTCTCAAGAAGGTTTTGGCATTGTCTATCTAGAAGCAATGGCTTGTGGTAAACCAGTGCTGGCTGGTGATGCTGATGGTTCCGCTGACCCCCTACAGGATGGGCATCTTGGCTGGCAAGTCCCCCACAGAAATCCCGAAGCGGTTGCTTCTGCTTGTATCGAAATTCTTAAAGGCAATGACCAGCGCTGTAATAGTCAGTGGTTACGAGAACAGTCCCTTGCCCGATTTGGGAAAGAAGCACTCACTCGGCAGTTAAAACAGCTTCTAAATAGGGGGAATGGGGAATAGGGATTGGAGAATCGGATACTCCCTTAGTAATTCGAGATTAGACTCCCCTGCCTCCTCTGCTCTCTCTACCTTTTTTTCTTAGAGGAGGGTTGTTGACAAAGACTCTTGAAATTCCCAATTCCCAATTCCCAATTCCCAATTCCCAATCACCAATTCCCAATCTCAGGTAAAGACGAATCTGAACTAGGATGGAGGTATCCCATACCATCATGAAATCTTCGTTACTGTGAACCAGGACATCCCTAAAACTTTTCGGCTTAACCTATCTGGCATGGGCTGTTGGCTCACGCTCTTAACAACGTTTTTGTTGCTAGGAGCGGTTGGCTTGGGCTGGGTGGTCAACGGGTTTTTGATTCTGATTGGATTAGTACTGATTTCACCTGTAATTGGGTGGTTTGTGTTTCGCTGGTGGTTGAGACGCAATCTCGTTGAAGATAAGTGCCCAGTTTGTACCTATGAGTTTACTGGGTTTAACCAAACGGAATGTCAATGTCCCAGTTGTGGAGAACCCCTACGAGTTGAACAGGGGCATTTTAACCGTTTGACACCTCCCGGTACGATTGATGTTGAAGCAGTAGAAGTATCAGTTAAGCAGATTGAAGATTAGCAATTAATCGTTAGTAGGCTTCCCACTAACGACTAACAACCAACAACTAACAACCAACAGCTTAACGAGTTTGAGTGATCGAGAGCGTGTATGGATTTTGACCACCAGCGCGATCGCCTATATAGATTGAGTAGGTGCCTTTTTCCCAATAGCCTGGTGCTTGAATCGTTCCTCCAGAGAAACTATCGGCTTGCAAACAGGAATTTCCACTAGGTGCCTCAATCAACAGTGTCGGTTGACCTGTACTTTGTAGGCTGAAGCGCAAGTAGTTGAAGTTATTGTCTAATCTAACGACATGATTGGGTGTTGCTCCTGTCATACCGCAGCCTTTACCTGATTGTGAGCCGCCAGAGGTGCCTGTAACAACCATTGGATCAGGCTGGAACCCTGGCGTAATTTGTATCGGCTGACTGCGAACAGCACCAGCACTCGTCAAGAGCATCGCCAATGCGGCGGGAATAGCGATCGAGGACTTAAGTATTTTCATTACATTCTTACCGCTAAAAACCTCGTCGAGTCTTAATACGAGGAGGAAGCGGGGCGGGATGTACCACTTCCTATCAAGTTATTAACCTTGTCATCCCCTGGTTCTGCCTCCAGTCTTTCTAATACAATTGTCCTAAATTACTTAACATTTGAGAGAATAGCTGTTCCTCTTTCATAACTGTCACTATCGACATCAGACTCTACAGCTTTCTACACTTTATAAGTATTTCACTGAACTTAAAGAATTTTGTTAAGCTAACGCACGTTACAATCACACCAGATGCTCCTTTGGTTGTGATAGCAATAGTTATCTAACCAAACTTGAGTCCCAGGCAAGCAGCGAATCTTAAGATGAATCCTCAAGAAAATCGAGACTACGAGCGTAGACTTCAGGAGCTAGAAACGGAATTGGATAAAGACCGAATACCAACGGTCGATAACCAGTTGGGGCAGCCGCTTCTAACTCGTAATGTTAATCAGTCTCAACCGGAGAAATCTGTGTTGAGTCAGGTTGCCAATTGGTTTAACCGCCTTCCGAGTGGGGGGAAAGTGGCTGTCGGTATCGTCGCGGCAGTTGTTGGCTTTGCCATTTTGAGAAGTGTGCTACAGTTGGTCGCTTCCCTGATCAGTCTTGCCATTTTGGGAGTAATACTGTACTTGGTGTATAAATTCTTCGTTACCTCCAAGTCATCGAAGTAAGTGCAAACTCTTTCAGCGTGGCGTGAGATCTGAGTATGGCTAGCCCCAGCATTAAAAGAAGCAAAAGTCAAGAGGTTGGTCAGTCGTTTCCGCTGCGACTCCACTTGGCGTTACCCCTTGTAACCCGACGTTGCGCGGCTGTTCTAATGGAAGTCTCGCTGGTTGCCGCGAGTGCGTTAGTTCCGTACAGTATTGGGTTGTATGCCAAAGAGCATTCGACGGCTCAACCTGTTCCCCTAAACCCAGTGCTAGCTTCTACAGAGGAAGCGATCGCCGAAACGCTAGCCTATCCGTTACGTGAGCTACACACTCGGCAAGTCGCCCCCTTGACCAATTTATTTTGGTGTGGTGCATTGGTCATGCCAGTGGTAGTAGTAAGCTGGCAGCTCTATCGGCTGGGAAAAACGGGGAAAACGACTCCAAAAGACTGGTTGGGAATTCAAGTTGTTACTGCATATGGGACAGCGCCCGGATTGCTACGTGTGATTTGGCGTGAGGGAGTAGGACGTTGGGGAATACCAGTCGGAACGGCTTATCTTCTCTGGCGCTATACGGGAGCTTTTCCTGATATTGGGATTTTGCTGGGACTAGCAGGATTAATGCTCTTAGCCGAGAGTGCGAGTGCCTTGTTCAACTCTCGACGGCGTACCTTGCACGATCGGCTAGCAGGAACCTATGTTGTTGAGGCGGGTCGTGTACCACCTTATTCAGAACGTTTTCACCCTCGGCGAGGACATGAGCAGTTCGTCACGCTGGAAGTAGAAAACGGTTGGCAGTCGCCTTCTGAAGATACCACCACAAGTCAAAGACCTGAGCGAACGGTTACAACCATTGTTCTGACTTCACAACAACCGAATCGGCGATCGCTAAATCTATGGTTGTGGATGCGCCGCCATCCGGGTTTAACGCTGCTGATTATCGCGTTTGCGGGAATGGCATCTGTATTGGGAACGTTTGTTGGTACCCAAATCTACATCCAAAGTCAGGCAAATCGACGAGAGTTTAAACAACAGGATAACGAAGTATTTCTGGCGCTAGTTAAACAGTTAAGCTCGACTTCCCCAACGGCTTTAGAGGAGCGAAGAGGCGCACTCTTGGCATTAGCACGGCTGGATGATTCGCGTGCTGTTCCTTTGCTGGTTGATATGCTAGGTCAGGAAAGGACACCCACGCTGATTGATGCGATTCAGCAAGCGTTGGTGAGTACAGGGCCAGAATCATTACCCGCTTTGCGACGCTTAAATCAATCCCTACAAAATGACCAAGAGACGTTAAAGCGGCGGGGTGCGGCAAAAGAGTTGCAAATAGTAGCCTTACGACAACGAGCAACGAGTCGAGCGATCGCAAAAATTCTCACAGTCTACGCAGGTCAAACCCACAACGCTGACCTCAGCCGTACTAACCTAGGGCAAGTGAATAGTGGGGCAGCTCAATTCACTCTAGTTCTAGATAACCTTGACTTATCCGGCATCAACTTTCGCTCTGCAATCTTATCCAATGCCAGTCTACGCAACAGCCGCTTCTACGGTGCTGGTGAAGACCAGCGCTTTGGTACCTTTGATGATTCACTTGCCGATTTGAGCGGTGCTGACCTCAAAGAAGCTGACCTCACAGGTGCAAATCTCAGCAATGTCCCGATGAATCGTACCAATTTCGTTCGGGCAACTCTCAACCAAGCAAACTTATCCAACAGCCATTTGGGAGGTGCTAACCTCAGCAGCACACAGCTCATTGGCGCTGACTTACAGCAAGCTATGCTTGAAAATGCTAGCCTGACTGGTGCAAATTTGGGACAGGCAAAGTTAGGCTTGTCCAATCTGCATGGCGCACGTTTAGGACAGGCTAATGCCATGGGAGGAGACTTCTCCTACGCTGATTTGAGTCAATCCAACTGGCAAGGCGCAGACCTTTCGAGAGCGAATTTGAGCAATGCTAATCTCCGAGAGGCTGACCTCAGCGCTACTAAATTAGTTGAGGCAAATCTTAGCAATGCCCAGTTGCAAAATGCCAACCTCCGCAACTCCAATCTAAGTGCAGCAAACTTGCAGGGCGCTAATCTAACGGGAGCTGATTTTCTGGGAGTCACCTTTGCTGCTGCAACACCAGGACAGTCGAATCAATTCCTAGAAAAACCACCATCTGCCGCAACGGCTGCTCGCGTTAAGGGTGTTAATTTTGCCAAAGCTAAGAATTTAGATGCTAAGCAAATTAAGTTTATCTGCGCTAATGGTGGGCAACATCCTCAATGTCCTTAATGGAAGAAGGTAACAATTTTTTCATAGGTTTAAGCGTTCTGAGGTTCGCTTGTGGACTATTCAATCCCAAGATTACAGGTAGTTGAAAAGGCGATCGCATAGTTTTGAGCCATCTTGGATGAGATGTAGCTGCCTATTTGCGATCGCCTTAACGGGCATGAATCCAATTGACGGCGATAGGTGATCACGCTGGTTTGTTTAATCTTTTAGAGATTGGAGCAACTGGCTAGGACGTGCAACCTTCACATCAAGATAGAGATCGAGATGATGAACGAACATATAGTGTTCATACTCGTACCAATGCATCTCACCCTTTTCTTTGTTACAAACTTGGCAAATGACCCACAAATTCTTGACTTCCATTGCCAACCAGGGATACTGTGATCGAGGTAGCTTGTGATCGATTGTCTTACCACCCTTTTCAGAGTACTTTTCTCCACAGATTGGACAGTACCAGTCTGAATGGTCTTTCACCCATTCTTTGCTTTCCTGGGTTGTTCCACACTCATAATCACCATTAACATACCGCCAGTAATCAAATTTCCTATAATTCTCAAAATCTTGAGAAGTTAGTTTGTGATATCGCCTTTTACCAATTTTGTCTGCAAGCTCAAATAATTCCTTAAGTTCTTTGTCTTCAAGGTTCACAGTGTCTCTCGCTAAAATTTGACAATTTTATGTGACTTTTGATTGTAATTATTCCGAGAGCTATTGTTAGTCTTGCCACTGAAATCAATGATTTCAATCTCTGTATCAGGGAACTGTTTATCGATCTCGTCGTTAATTCCCTCGACTTCTTTAGATAACCTTTGATTAAAATTTTCTATCTCTTGACTAGTTAGATATTTATTCCCAATTCGATCAGCTTCTAAAAACAATTCTTCAATTGTTAAATCTTTTAATTGATATTTATCTAGGAACTCCTTAGTTTTTTCATGAAGATTGATGATATTATCCCAGCCAACATTTCTGTAACCATTATCTTTCAACCACCTTTGGTCTTCTTTCTGGAGTTTACTTCGCTCCTTCGAGTTAGCACGTTGAACCTCGCGATAACTCATCTCCTGAAACTTCTTAGCTTTGTTGTTTTTCTTTGTCATTGGCTTAGTTCCTTAGCCTAGTGTCCATTTGAACAGTTTAACTAGTGCTTTCCTAATTTCACTATCTTCATATTGCAGAAGCTTTTTTGTATCCTTCGCGAGCTGGAGCTTAATTTGATCGACTAAGTTTTTTAAAGCTTTATTATCTTTTTTAAGTTGATTGTTTACGTCAATTAGTTCATTGTTTTGAGAAAGTAAAGTCTTAACTTCAACTTCTAGGGTCTGATTTTTAGAAACCAAGTCTTGAATTTCAGCTTCACCTCTCTCTGATTTCGGTTTTTGCTCCTTCTCAAGTCGAGCAATTTGGACAGCATATTCCTTATCCTTTCGCTCAATTTCTTTGGTTTTCTTCGTTACAAGAGCTTTCTGAGCAGCTTGAAGACGCTGACGCTTAATTAGTTCAGAACCGGAAAATGACGAAATAGCTCTGCGAATGGTAAGCTCATCAGGATTGGTATTGAAGTCAATTACTTCTACAGCTCGGATAGCGTCTGCTTTTGTCCATCCTTCACCCTCAAGTAGCTTAATAGCCTGTGGCTTCTTCACGGATAACTAAGATTATCAAGATTTTTTCGATCCTAACTAGCCTTATAAGCAGCGTCAATGATGCACGGCAACCATATGCTCAGCGATTGAAAAGAGCGATCGCTATAATTTCTCTACAACCCTAATCAGCGTCAGTGCCATGACTGCCTCAATCCCTACAGTCATTGAGACAAACCCCACAAAGACTTTACATATATGGAAACCTGCTACCTGGGAAGAGTACTTAACCTACCGTGATGATCCAACGACAGAGAGGGTAAGGCTGTTTTTTCATCAGGGATATCTTTTAGTTATTGACATGGGTGGAGAAGGAATTAATCACGCTACTATTAGCGATCTATTTACTATGTTGTTTTTTATCTGGTTCAACCAGAAACCAGAACAGATATTTAGTTCGCTAGGGCGTTGCTTGATAGAAAAACCTAATACAAAAGCAGGTGCGCCCGATCTAGTGCTTTATTTAGGTGAAGATTACCCCCGCTGGAAAACAGGAGAATCACGTCGCATTGATTTAAATCAATGGCGAGTTCCTAACTTAGTTGGCGAAATTGCAGACACTACTTTGGCAACTGATTTAGACGAGAAAAAACAACTCTATGCTGATTTTGGAATTCCTGAGTATTGGGTAGTTGATGTTCGGGGGCAACGGGTAATTGCGTTTCAGTTGCAGCAAAATTGTAAGTATAAGGAATGTACTCAATCATTAACGCTCGAAGGATTACCTATTTCCTTACTAGAGCAAACTTTAGCACTTCTAAATGAGGGTACAAATGGCAGTGCCGCGACTTGGTTTGCTCAACAAATTGCTAATTTGGAATAGGCGCGACAACTTTTAAGATTACCTAACAACCATTGCTTATTTTTTAACAGTGCAGCCACATTTATCAAGTCTTTTTAACAGTAGGTTCGTCCTGTTACAAAGATTGACTTATTTACGATTGGTTAGTGAAACACCCACAACTACGAGTACTCCGCCAAGAATCAAAGCAGGAGTAAGCGGTTCGTTCAGTAAAACAATTGCAAGGAGTACTGCAACCACAGGTACAAGATTGATAAAAATGGAGGCTTTTGTCGCCCCGATCGCATTTAGTCCTTCGTAGTACCAGCAAAACGCTGCCACTGTTCCCAAAACGGCAAGATACAAAATCCCTAACCAAACTGTAAAAGAAAAGGTTTGCCAGTTTTGTAGGAGTCCTTCTCGAATAGCAGGGATTAGAAATAGTGGCGTTCCTACTAGGCAAGCATAGGTTGTTGCCGCCAAGGGAGACAGCGTTTTTATAACCTGCTTTCCAACTAGCGTGTAAATCACCCAAGTCCCAACACAGCCAAGCAAGAACAAATCTCCCGCCGTAACTCCCTGTGCCAGAATTGCAAGAGGATTTCCCTGACTAATTACAATTGCCGCGCCTAAAAGCGCTGCACCAATTCCAGTCAACCGAATCGGAGTAAGCCGCTCGTTAAACAGGAGGGCAGCACACAGAGCAATCACGGTTGGGTTAATCGTGACAATTAGAGAAGCTCGGCTTGCCGGAACAGTCTGCAATCCCAAGAAAAAGAAGGCATTGTAGGCAAAGATGCCACTCAAGCCCAGCATGACAATCGGCAATAGATGATGTTGCCGCAACCGTGGCAGTCCTCCTTCAAGTTTGAACGAGAGGAGGAGTAGGAGCAATGTAGCGATCGCATAACGACAGAAAGCCACTGAGAATGGCCCTACCGTTTGAACAACTGCTCGTCCTGCAATAAATGTCCCACCCCAAATGACTGTCATTCCCGTCAACTTGAGGTAGATCAGTGTCAAAGGTTGACTAGCTGTAGAACCGCTTTTCGTTGACGCAACGACATGATCTGTCCCCTGCTGCTTGCTGCGTTCGTTCGATGGTTTGACCATCAGGCACCTCTGGTAAGAACTGTCTCTACCTTTGCAGACAACACAGGTAGCGATCTTGTACATTCTTGAGGTGGATTACTAAGCGGCGGATCTAACCAGTTGTCCCGGTGTGATGCCAAAAATTTGCTTAAACCGTCGAGTTAAATGACTTTGGTCAACAAAACCTGTTGCGTAAGCTGCCTGAGCGATCGCTTCTCCAGCTAAAATTAATGCTTTGGCATGAGACACCCGCACCTGATTGAGATAAACATGAGGGGGTAGCCCAACGGCTTTGCGGAAAACCTGGGAGAGATAGAAGGGATTGAGTTGAGCAATATCAGCTAAGGTTTGCAGGGAGATATTTTCTGCATAGTGAGCATCAATATAGTCTCGCACCTGAACAATTGCTTTGTGTTCCTGCCCAAGCTGTTGCCCAACTGGGGGATGTTCTGCATAGCGCAACAGTAGGTGAGACAAAACGGCTAAGAATTCAGATTCACACTCTAGTCTTCCAGAACAACTCAGGGTGTGATGCAAACGCCGCAGCCGTTGGGCAAGCTGTTCATCATAGATGATCGGCTGAGGAAACCAGCAACCCTGCCAAGGCTTGTCAGTAATATCGCGAGCAAGTTTAAAAATCACGTCTGGATCGACGTAAAGTGCCCGATAAGCCCAGCCGCAATCGCTCACTACATGTCCGGTGTGGGGTTCCGCAGGATTCAGCAATCCAACACATCCCGCTGATGAATTCCTCAGACTGCCCCGGTACCAAAAATCTCCCTTTCCTTGATCAATCACGCTAATGACAAAAGCATCATGAGCATGACGGGTGAAGGATTGCGTGACATAATGGGCGTGCAAAATATCTATCCCTTGCAGATAGGGGACTTGCCATAATCGGGCGCGATCGCGTTGCTTGTTAGTTTTCGAGAAAGTCCTCTGCATACTAACTAGGGTAGAGTCTGGTTATTCTCTACCCTAGCTGTTTTGATAGAGATGCGATCGCCCTTCCAACACCGCCTGAATACAAGTACCTTTGCAAGAAGTCTCTTGATGTTCCTATAGCTCGAAATACTCACCGTAACTTTCAGCAAAGAAAACCTGGTCAATCTCAAAGCGCCCACCATATGCCTTGAATGGCTCAGCCGCATAACCTAGTGGTAGCAGACAACAGACATCGACTTCCTCTGGAATCTGAAAGGCTTCTTTCACTTGAGCGCTAACAAACCCTTCCATTGGGCAACTATCGACACCAAAGCTCTTTGCCACAATCATGATATGAGCAACAGCTAGCATCGTGTGGCGGTTTGTCCAAGCTTCAACGTTTTCAAAGGAGGAATGGTATTCAAACAAAGCAGGGATTTGCTCACGCATCACATTCGCAAACTGCTCGTTTACTCCACCTACCTCCATACCTAATTGGATAACTGATTCGATGTAGTCTGAGTCTCCCACTCGTCTGTCACCGCAGCAAATTAAGACTACTGGTGCTTCGCTAACTTGCCGCTGATTAAAGGCACAAGCTTTGAGTTTCTCCTTATTCTCTTGCTCCCTCACAACCACAAAGCGCCAAGGCTGTAGATTATAACCAGATGGTGAGCGAACACCTAACCGCAAGATTTCTCGTAAAATCGGGTCGGGAATGGGGTCACTGCGAAAAGCTCTGGCAGCACGACGCTGCTCAATACTTTCTTTTAATCCCAGTGTTGAAGGCATTTCAGTTGTCATCGTCTTTCCTCTTCACTAGTAGTGAAAATAAACTTAGCATGGTGCAATTGACAGTTAACGGTCAACTGGAAACTGGGGATTGGAGATTAGCGATCGGGACAAATTAAATAGGCCTTGTCCCTCACTTGTTCTGCAAGAAGCTACTGTTGTGCTGAGCAGAAGTGACGTTAACCTAAACCTAGTTCGCGCTTGAGCAAGTTAATCGACTTACTGCCGATGTAATTCTCACAAAGGATGAGTTCTGGGGGACGAATAATGTCCTCTCTGGCTGCTAAGATTGCGGCTTTGACTGTTTGATAACTTGCTTGGTCGCTAATAATGGTCTGAGCGCTGCGAACCAGAGCGTTGAGTTTGTAGGCATCTTTAACCTGCGCCGTCATCAGGAGGATGTCATCGCCCCGCAGACTGTGGATGATCACTTCCACAATCCGTAGAATACCGACGCTCAGACTCACGACACCCAGACAGCTATTATTGGGTAGGCGTTGAATAATTTGGATTTCTTTAGCGTAGTCGTAGATATCTACGGGGATAACGCGAACCGATTTGGGAGCTGCGATCGCTTCGGCTTGTCCAATAAAGTAGCGGCTAGTTACCACCGTACCAGAGTTGGTTAAATCCAGTGCTTCGGAGAGTTCCTCCATCGGTACCAACTGCACAGGAATTCCTAATGCTTGTTCAAGTTCCTGCACCATCAATTCACCTGCACCCAAATCTCGCGACTCAACGGTAACAAGTACCCGCGCACTACAGCGCAATCGCCAGTCAATTTCCGCTAGAAACAATTCTCTTGCTTCGCTGAGGGAGCAACCTTGTCCTAATAGGTCATCAAGGCTCTGTTGCACAACTTTATAGGCTTCAGGATATTGATTCAGGATAGGAGACTGGCGTTGTGTACCACCCTCATGACCTTGTGCTTTAACATAAATGCCTGAGCCTGCTTGGGATTCTACTAAACCTGTTTCTTCTAGTTGCCGATAGACCTTGCTAATCGTATTGCGGTGTAGACCTGTAATCATTGCCAACTGCCGCGTACTTGGCAGTCGATGACCAGGGGGATATTGGCGGGAGGCGATCGCAAACTGAATTTGGTCAAATAGCTGCTTAGAAGCCGGGATTTCGCTGTCTGGCTGAATATGATACTGAACCATTACCGAGTCTCCAAAGCGAACTGGTAAATCAATAAGAGTGGTAGTTCTATCATGGGCACTATTTACAACAACTATTTTGTCTAATGTCGCGCTTATTCTTACTCAGCACTAGGTTTCTGTAGGATTGGCTAGCTACAAACCCAACCTATGTGACAAAGCATCATAGCTGAAGTTAAGAACAAGGGGCGAGGGTAAGTAAGAGCTGTAAATAAACGTAGGTAGGAATGAGTCACTGGTTGGTAGTGGGTCAAACGGACAAGCCTCCAGTGAGGTTTATCTATATCCACTTACTTCAATATTAAACTTTTTCAGCTTACTTCAGCAGTGGCTACTCTATGCTATTAACTTACTATTCTCAAATTCAAAACCTTGATAAGCAAGTTAATTTAAATTGAATTAATAGTTTGCACAGATTTTGTCCAAAGACTAGTAAAATCTAATAAATTACTAGCTTATTGTATAATTTATTCCATGCAGATATACTTAATAAACCCAATGTTTACACAATTTAAATAATTGAGTAATTCATTTAATGATTGTGCAATAAAACTGCTGAAAACCGCTATTGATTAATGGCATACACTTGAAAAATAAATTCAATTCTAAAGTTTTAGAAACAGAGGGTAGCTTAGAGTTAAAATTAGACTTAAGTTCCTGTAGCGCTTAGCAAGCCAATAACTCGATAGAGGCTAGCCGCTCTAACATCAACAGAGCGTCGAGTAACCATCACATCCTTATTATGGCGAATAGAGAAATTCAAACAGATTCAGTCAAAATTACCAATGGCAATCTAGAAATTCCAGCGTACCTGGCAATGCCAGTGGGGGTAGAATCAGCTCCAGGAATTGTGGTACTGCAGGAAATTTTTGGGGTAAATAGCCATATCCGTGATGTCACCGAACGATTCGCAAAAGAAGGTTATGTTGCGATCGCACCCGCACTTTTCCATCGGCAAGCTCCTGGATTTGAAACTGGCTACACCCCCGAAGACATTCAAGTTGGGAAGGAATATAAAGCTCAAACCAAAGCAGAAGAACTATTGGGTGACATCAAAGCCAGCATTGATTATCTCATCAGCCAGACACCAGCAAAAGCAGATGTAATCGGCTGTATTGGCTTTTGTTTTGGCGGTCATGTTGCCTATCTTGCCGCGACCCTACCCGATATTGCTGCTGTAGCTTCTTTCTATGGTGCTGGGATTACAATGATGACTCCGGGTGGTGGTGAGCCTACTATTACACGAACCAAAGACATTAAGGGAGGCAAGACACTCTATGCCTTCTTTGGAATGGATGATGCTAGTATCCCGGCTGAACAGGTAGACCAAATCGAAGACGCACTCAACGAACACCAAGTACTTCACCGTATTTTTCGCTATGAAGGAGCAGACCACGGCTTCTTCTGTGATCAACGAGCTAGCTACAATAAGGCAGCCGCCTTTGATGCCTGGGATCAAGTGAAGCATCTGTTTAGGCAGGAACTTCGTTAAGGTCGGTGTCTTGTATCTTTGCCTCACGCTTGCTGACCTAAGCAGGTAATTATTAACCCTTTTTCTCTTCTTTTTGCAAAGTAATTGTCATGAATTCAAAATCAACCCGTTCTCAAGCCAGCAGTTCATCGTTTACGATGGATGACTTTGCTAAAGCCTTGGAACAACACGACTACGAGTTTAAACAAGGACAAGTGGTGCGTGGTCGGGTACACAACTACGAGAATGATGGTGCGTATATTGACATTGGCGGCAAGTCTTTAGCGTATGTGCCAATCAATGAAGTTTCAGTAAAACTGACAGGAGATTGGGCTGAGATACTGCCGTTGCGGGAGGAGATGGATTTCCTGATCATTCAGGAACAGGATGCGGATGGACAGGTAACGCTTTCACGGCGTCAGTTGGAAGAGAAGCTGGTGTGGGATGAGTTAGCACAGCTACAGGAGGATGGTAAATCACTACAGGTGACCGTTTCTGCGGTGAATAAAGGTGGTGTCACAGTGGATGTGCGTGGATTGCGTGGATTCATTCCGCGATCGCATTTGAGTGAGCGAGAAAACTTAGAATCGTTAATTGGTCAAACCCTCACCGCAACGTTTCTGGAAGTGGATCGCGATCGCAAAAAGCTAGTGCTTTCTCAGCGCGAAGCCACTCGCTCTGCTAATTTCAATCAGCTAGAGTTAGGGCAACTGGTAGAAGGCAAGATTGTTTCAATTAAGCCTTTCGGTGCCTTTATTGATTTTGAAGGCATCACAGGCTTACTACACATTAAGCAAGTCAGTCAAAGCTTTATTGAATCCCTCCCGGCTGTATTCCAAATTGGTCAGCCTATAAAAGCGTTAATTATTGACTTGGATGAAGCAAAAGGTCGCATTTCTCTGTCCACCAGAGTTCTTGAAAACTATCCAGGCGAAGTCCTCGAAAAGATGGCTGAAGTGATGGATAGTGCTGAGGCGCGTTCTGAAAAAGCTAAGCAAAAATTAATGCAGCAATGAAGCTTTTAGCGGTCAGCTTTCAGCTATCAGCCAGAGAAAAAGTTACCTACAAGCCACAACTTGGGCGAGGATAAAGTAGAAGCCTTTGTCAGGTTTGATGTTTTATCTGAAGACAGGGCAGGCTTTCTTAAAAAGCTGAAAGCTGAAAGCTGAAAGCTGAAAGCTGAAAGCTGACCGCTCCCTAAAGCCCCCTACACTGGAAGGAAAAGCAGATCTCAGCCCTAAAGAGGGACTATCCAAATGGCTCAAGCAGATAGCTCAATCCGCACTCTTACTGTGGATATTGGCGGCAGTGGCGTTAAGGCAATGGTTTTAGATGAAGCTGGCAATGCCTTGACAGAACGTCGCCGCGTAGAAACACCGCAACCCCCTAAGCCAGATGCGGTGATTGATGCGATCGCAAATCTAGCAGCAGGACAAGGGGAGTTTCATCGGGTGTCGGTGGGCTTCCCTGGTGTAGTGCGTGGTGGTGTCACAGAAACAGCCGTGAACTTAGATCCAGATTGGGTTGGGTTTGACTTGGCAACGGCGTTATCTCAGCGTTTAGATAAGCCAGTTCGTGTGATTAATGATGCCGATATGCAAGGATTGGGAGCCATTTCTGGGAAAGGGGTGGAATTGGTAATTACTCTAGGTACAGGCTTTGGCTCTGCTCTATTCTTAGATGGAAAGCTGGTGCCAAATTTGGAAATGGGGCATCATGAGTTTCGTAAAGAAGAAACCTATGAGCAGCAGCTAGGGCGTGCGGCGTTGGAGAAGGGGGGGCAAAAAAAATGGAACAGTCGCTTAGAAAAAGCGATCGCCTCGCTTGAGCATCTATTTAACTACGACTACCTCTACATTGGTGGTGGTGAAACTAAGAAAATCACTATCGAGCTACCACCCAATGTCAAAATTGTCCCTAATATATCTGGCTTATTGGGCGGTATTGCTTTGTGGCGGCACTAGAAAGAGTAGGGGAATTTGACCCAAAGCTGACCGCTGAAAGCTGACTGCTGATTGCCATAACTTTGATTCCTGATAAAGCTAACTTGCCCTGAATAGTCTAATGATGAAATGGTAGTAAATGACCTCCAAATTCTTGGGTACTACTAGTGACGCAGATTAATACTCCTTCTCTTCCTATTAGAGCTGGTCTTGTTGGAACTGGGTTTGCCGCGAAGCTACGGGCGGAAGCCTTGCAGAGCGATTCGAGATCGCATTTAGTGGCGGTTAGTGGTCATACACCTGAAAAAACTCAAGAGTTTGCGAGGAACCACGAAGCCATAGCTTTAGATTCCTGGCAGCAGTTGGTAGAGCATCCTGATTTAGACTTGGTGATAATTTGTACCATTAATCGTGACCATGGTGCGATCGCACAAGCTGCCCTTGAGGCTGGGAAGCACGTTGTTGTCGAATATCCTCTTTCCCTCGATCCCGTAGAAGCTGAGTCGCTGATTGCTCTTGCCGAAGCTCAAGGAAAGCTACTTCATGTTGAGCATATTGAATTATTAGGCGGCTTACATCAAGCACTTCGGCAAGCCTTACCAGAGATTGGTAATCCATTTTATGCCCGTTACATCACTATCATGCCTCAGCATCCTGCACCAAGGCGCTGGACTTATCACCCAGAACAATTTGGCTTTCCCTTAAGTGGTGCCCTTTCCCGAATTCAACGATTTACTGACTTGTTCGGCAATGTCACAACAGTGAGTTGTCAGTCTCGGTTTTGGGAGGCTTCTGATTATTACAAGGCTTGTCTGTGTACCGCTCAACTGCGCTTTACCAATAATCTCATTGCAGAAGTCACTTATGGGAAAGGGGAAGTATTCTGGCAAGGTTTACGCAATTTTGAGGTACATGGTGAGCAAGGAACGCTGGTTTTTGAGGGTGATCAAGGTAGTCTGATTCGGGGAGAAGAACGGATACCCATTGAAGTCGGTGGGCGACGTGGCTTGTTTGGGAAGGACACAGGCATGGTGTTGGATTACTTAGTTGAAGGAACACCTCTGTATGTGTCAGCAGCAGCTAGTTTATATGCCCTAAAAGTGGCAGACGCAGCACGTCAATCAGTAGAGGGGAAACAGGCGATCGCTTTTTATCCTTAAACTCCCTGTCCCCTCTAAGACCAATTCAAGAATCTTTGTGGCAGGGGAAGTTGGGAGGAATTTATAGCAGTCATTGAAAGATTGCCTAACAACCAAAAACCAACGACCAAAAACCAACAACCAACAATTCAAGACCGCCTAATATTAAAGCAACACCAATCTTGACGCCTCCAAAGCGTTGCGACAATCCAGTTGTGTTGTTCTAGGGTATCGGCAATTGGTTTTGCTTGATCTAACAAAATACCGCTCATGACTCCCCAACACTCAGGCGCAGCGATTTCAGTGATCGCTGGGATTAAATCAATAATCACCTCTGCCAAAATATTGCAGAGAATCCCATTAACAGGTTTACCATCAGTAAGCTGCGGCAATAGCTCAACACTCCCCTTTCCTACCACAAGATGCTCTTCAGTAATTTGATTCAAGTCGCGGTTACTGTGGGCTGCCTGCACAGCTAAGGGGTCAATATCTACCGCATAAACCTTCTTCGCCCCCAATAACACAGCTCCAATTGAGAGAATGCCAGAACCACAACCAATATCCGCGATCACAGAGTTGCTATCCTCAGTGACGCGCATTTCCAACGCCTCCAAGCACAACTGAGTGGTTGCATGGGTACCTGTTCCAAATGCCGCACCAGGGTCAAGGCGTAACAGCAATCGTTCTGAGGATTCTGGGATTGGCAACCAAGCTGGGTAAATTAATAAGCGATCACCTATTTCTTGCGGTTCCCAGTGTTGCTTCCAACTACTTGCCCAATCTTCTTCATCAATCAGGTGCCACTGCGTTACTGGCACTGGCAGTCCTACCGTTAGGGCATCTTGACGCAACCACAGAGAAAGCGCTGCCAAATCCAACAACTGTGCCTGCATCTGGGGCAAATATGCACCGATGAGTTGCAAATGCCCTTTCGTTTCACTTGATGTGCCGCGACAGCCAAACATTTCCAATCGCCAGAAGATTAAATCCTCCAACGCTGGGTCGCAGAGAATCTGAATTTCCCACCAGCTGTTTGCCATATTTGTTGTTAGTTATTAGTTATTAGTTATTAGTTGTTAGAAATTAGCTATTATCCCTTAGCTATAGAACGACAGGTAACTCTGCTAATCTTGCTTCTAACAACTAACCACCAACAACCAAATAACTACAAAGTTACCGTGTAAGCATCTCGAATTCCCGGAACCTTCGTAATCTCTGACAAAATTCCTTCCGGTAACGGGTCATCAATACTCAATACCATTACAGCGTCACCCCGGACAATCTTGCGACCAACCTGCATACTAGCGATATTGACATTAAAACTGCCCAACAGAGAGCCGATTTTACCAATAATCCCTGGCATATCACGGTGCAAGGTAAACAGCATATAGCGACTGGGAGGAACATTCACCGGGAACTCATCAACACTTGTGATGTGGATTTCACCATCACCCAACAGTGCCCCCGTTACCGAATGTTCGCCTAGGGAACCGATCGCAGATAAATGTAATGACCCACCGGAGTAGTCCCGAATCGAGGCATCCCGCGTTTCAATGACTCGAATTCCCCGTTCTTTCGCTTCAATGCTGGCATTCACATAGTTGACGCGCTCTCGCAGTGCCTGAGACAGCAAGCCTTTGAGCGCAGCAACTACTAACGGTTGGCTATTATTTGTTGCGAGTTCCCCCTGGAGGTGAACATTCAACATCTCAATTCGTCCACCCGATAGCTGTCCCACCAAGTTACCCAAGGTTTCAGCCAACTGCATGTAGGGTCGGAGTTCTTCGAGAACATTTGGCGAGAGTCCTGGAATATTGACCGCTGAACGTGCGGGTAAGCCCAAAAGGACATCACGAATTTGCTCAGCGACATCAATTGCCACATTCACTTGCGCTTCTGCGGTTGAGGCACCTAAGTGGGGAGTGAGAACCATTTCTTTCCCAAGCGATCGCAACGGAGAATCTTCCAGTGGTTCTGACTCAAACACATCCAATGCTGCGCCCGCAATCTTACCTGCTTCCAACGCCTCAAACAGGGCTTGCTCATCAATAATACCGCCTCTGGCACAGTTGATGATTCGAGCCGTGGGCTTCATCTTCGCCAGTGCCTCGGCATCAATCAGATGAGTGGTTTCTGGGGTCTTCGGCATATGCAGCGTGATGTAGTCAGATTGCTGCAAAAGCATATCCATATCAACGAGGAGACAGCCTATCTGATCTGCCCGTTCCAGAGAAATGAACGGGTCATACGCCAGCAACCTCATTCCCATCGCTCGTGCCACTGTTGCAACATGGGAGCCAATTTTCCCTAACCCAACGACACCCAATGTTTTCTTATAAACTTCTGTTCCGATAAAGCTTTTGCGATCCCATTGGTTGTTTTTGACGGACTGATTAGCGTCAGGGATATGGCGAGATAGGGACAGCATCATTGCCAGTGCGTGTTCAGCAGCGGCAATTGTATTCCCTTCAGGAGAATTAACAACAACAATTCCCTGACGGGTAGCCGCTGGCACATCGACGTTATCAACACCAACACCAGCGCGTCCAATAATTTTTAGTTGTTTACCAGCCTCAATGATTTCTTTGGTAACTCGTGTACCAGAGCGAATCATCAAGGCATCATAGTCCGGAATAATCGCAATTAGCTCCTCAGGCGGTAGATTGGTTTTGATGTCAACCTGAGCAACTTGAGAAAGAATATCAATTCCGGCTTGATCAATTGTGTCGGAGACGAGAACCTTAGACATTACCAGCAGAGGGGTTGAAAGGGGTTACACACATCACGCCCTGTCCTTCAATGAGCGAATCATATCCAATCCAAGAGCGCTACAGGTAATACGACAAGCGATCGCGGTTAAATGCAGTAGGCGTTTTTTGATACACCTATACTTTTACCTCACTATCAAGGTAGTACCGCAGGAGGCTATTTTAACTGCAAAGGAGGTGCTAAACCGCTGATTATCTAAAAGTTTTTAAGTTTCATGGGAATTGGGGAATTGGGGGTTGGGCACTATGAGACGAAAGCTGTTACCGTACTCTTTGGAAGCCGGATTCCGATTTAATCGTTAGATAGAGCAATGAACTATTTAATCGCCGTATTGCAAAACCGTATAGAAGCAGAAGAAGCTTACTCAGCCTTGGAGAAAGAAGGCTTACCGTTGGATAAAATCTCCATTCTGGGTAGAGGGTACAAAAGTGCTGATGAATTTGGTTTGATTGACCCCGGTTTAGAAGCGCAAAAGCAAAGCCGTCTACTTGCTTACTGGCTAATTCCCTTTGGATTTGTAGCTGGTTATGCCTTTAACCTCCAAACAGGGATAGAAGTGTTTGAATGGGCAGGTAGCATCGGTAACCACATCATTGGTGGCGTATTTGGTGCGATCGCAGCAGCAATGGGCAGCTTTTTTGTCGGTGGCGGTGTTGGCTTAGTATTTGGTGGCGGTGATGCCTTACCTTACCGCAATCGGCTTAATGAAGGTAAATATTTAATTGTCGTCAAAGGTTCTGAGAGTTTGACTAGGCAAGCTACCCGAATCCTACGCCAATTCGAGCCTGAGACTATTCAAGGCTATGTTGACCCAGCCAGTATCTAACTCGTACATAACAACAGTCTCTTTCTCCCAATCCTGAATCCCCAGTCCCCAATCCCCAATCACTAATGCACAAGCCCTCATCCCCGATCGCTTATGCCTAGGTAGAATCAAGAAAGTATTTTACAAAAGCGATTACGAATGCTGCCGAGAGAAGATTTACTCAAAGGAGTCGAAAATCGAGATACTGTTGCCCGTGTCATCGACCAAGCTGATCAGGCAATCAAGACGTGGGAAGTTGTCTTGAGTGATTTTCTCTCGCCGCCAGTAATAGCCGAAATCCAACAGCAGTTTGGACGTTTGACGGAAGTACAACTGCTGGCTTGGGGAGGCTATCCCCAAGCCGAACGACAACGTGTAGCGATCGCTCGTTCAGAACTCCCGCTTGAGCAATCTCAGGTAGAAGTCGTGGCTTTAGATATTGCAGGTAACTTTCTTTTTGACCCGCCAACCCATCGAGATTTCCTAGGGGCAATGCTAGGTTGTGGTATTGTTCGAGAAAAAACTGGCGACATCATTGTCTTAGGAGAACGAGGGGCACAGGTAATTGTCGTTCCCGAAATGGCAGAGTTTTTGGAGACGCAACTCAATCAAGTTCGCTCTGTACCCGTGAAAACTCGACGCATTGACTTGAGTGAACTGAAGATTCGAGAACCGAAGAAAAAAGAGATGACAACGGTAGAGGCATCGCTGCGCCTAGATGCGATCGCCTCGGCTGGCTTTGGAGTCTCCCGCAGCAAAATGGCTGATTTGATTACGGCGGGTGATGTCCGAGTCAATTGGAAAGATGTTAGCCAAGCCAGTTACCTCATCAAAACAGGAGACTTGATTGCGATTCGCGGTAAAGGACGCTTGGAAGTTGGGGAAGTCGCTGTAACCAAGAAAGAACGTTACCGCGTGCAATTGACAAGATTTATCTAAAACCTTTAGTACTGACCTAAAGCCAAGTAGTGGTTCACTAAAAGAACCGAAATTGTGGTTATTCTCTAGTAAATCCTTCTTTCGGAGGATGTGCTATGTCCCAAAACCTACTCGACAAGGATTTATCCGTGCTAGTATGTAGCAGACTCATATACCAGACTTTGTGGTGCAAATACACAACTATTTTGGACTGACTGTGAATTAGATATGTGTCAGGAGGCAATCACTTTGTCAAGGCGTAGACTCAGTATTTACATATTGCAATATTAATGATTAATGTGGCAACAACTTTACTAACTTTTGCCAGGATTGATACCCAAATCCCAAGCCTGTAACTATACAGACTGCATAGTTTTGCAGTGAAGCCTTCTTCCCTTCCGTGAAACTACAGACATTGCCAAAAAACTATTTTACTATTCCGTAATTCTCACCAAGAAAATCTACGAGATAGTGTGGCAAGTTTAACTAAGCACCCAAATTGGTCAGCTAACGCAAAGTACCAAGCTTTCTCAAACTGGTTCTCTTCTCTATCACTTTCCTTCTATGGCTCCAAAACTCGTCAAAGTTCGGTTTCCTATCTGGGAATTTCTCAACCAGCCTATCTTTAGCTCTACAAATAAACTAATACTCAATCCTAGGCTTTTTGCCTATCTATACAGAATTCAACTTCTAGAACGCTGTTTGGATAAAAAGTATGACAAAGTATGATTTTCTATGTTATCACGGAAACTAATCCCAAGTTGTGTTCTGCCGTACCAGAGCAATGACAGCAGGTTGACACTCCTCAGCCTGAAGGCACGAGGATTCTTGGTTCAATCAGTCGGCTTGAAGAGTTGATGTCACCACCAGCTCTTTAGAGGTCGGTCTGTCCCCAAGCGTTAATTTCGGTGTGCCCCACCGTATTTAAGTTGACACCTGCTTGCCTTAAGGCTTTAGCTAAGATGTTCAGCGCTGCATTATGGTCACGAGCCAACACTGCCCCGCACTCACAAACATGAGTCCTGACAGATAAAGCCTTATGAACTAGGGTGCCGCAGGTTGAACAGTCTTGAGAAGTGTACTGGGGAGCGACAGCAACAACTGTCTTCCCATACACTTTCCCTAGGTACTGCAACCATTGGGCAAACTGCGACCAAGCCGCATCACTGATACTTTTGGCAAGCTTGTGATTTTTCACCATATTCCTCACCTGCAAGTCTTCATAGGCAATAAAATCGCTAGATTTCACCACGCACAAAGCTGTCTTTACAGCAAAGTCTTTACGCTGCCTACTGACTTTTAGGTGTTTTCTCCCCAATCGGTTAATCGCCTTTTTGCGATTAGCTGAACCCAACTTCATTCTAGAAACTCTACGCTGTGCCCGTTTCAACGCCTTCTCGCTGTTGCGGAGATGGCGAGGATTAGGAACGGTTGCACCCGTTGAATCGGTATAGAAGTGGTTGAGTCCAACATCTATTCCAAGGGCTTTCCCCGTAGGAGTGAGTGCTTCGGTCCTCTCGACGGCAATGCAGAACTGGGTGTAGTAGCCATCGGCACGACGAATCACCCGCACTCGCTTAATCTCACTCGGAGCATAGAAGTGTAGGTCACGAGAACCCACTAACTTAAACGTTCCTGCCGCAAAACCATCAGTGAAAGTCAAACTTCTTTTATCAGAAGAAAGCTTCCACCCTGAAGTCTTGTACTCCACAGAGCGAGAGAACTTCTTGAACTGCGGATACCCTTTCTTTCCAGGTTTATTTGATTTGCAATTAGCGAAGAAACGTTGGATAGCAAAAATGGCACGTTCAGCCGAAGCTTGTCGTGCCATTGAGTTAAGTTTACCTGCCCATTCAAACTCTTTCGCTAGTACAGCGCATTGCTTGTAGAGGTCAGACAACTTAACGCTGGAGTTATCCATCCAGTGCCTCAAAGCCTTGTTGCGGATAAACTGAGCGGTGCGAATCATCTCGTCGATGACCCGATACTGCTGCTGTTTACCTTTTAACTTAAACTCTAGGGTTATCATAGGAATACTATATCACTTTTATAGCTGTAGATTGCTATAAAGTTAAGAAAAGTCCCCCTGGAAGGGGGAGGCTTTAGACCCACTATTCTTGGTAAAGGAAAAGGCGAAGGGTGGGCATTGCCCACCCTTCGCTATAGTAGAACTCTTTAGGTGCTAAGCAAGCTTATTAACTGCTTTTTGGCTCTGGAATCGTAATATCTAATGAAGTCACGTCGGCAGAGAGACTCGTAAGCGGTGGCTGAATGGCTGCTGCATTTCCTACGACCAGAGTCACAATTTTGTCGGGTTGTAAGTATTTTTGTGCGACACGTTGGACATCTTCAACAGTCGTTGATTGAACACCTTTTTGGTACTGGAACAGAAAATCCTCTGGGTACCCGTAATATTCGTAACGCATTAACCGCGATAACGTTTGAGCAGGGTCTTGAAAGTTGAACACAAATGAGTTGACTACCTGATCTTTGGCATAGGCAAGTTCAGCTTGTGTCACAGGTGTTGTCCGAAGTTCCTCAATTTCTGCGAGAACCGCTTTAATTAAAGGGACTGTACCATCTGAGCGAGTTTGTCCACCAGCGATGAACGTACCTGGAAAATCAAAGCTAGGATTCCAATATCCGTACACAGAATAGGCAAGCCCTTGGCGCGATCGCACTTCGTTAAATAAACGTCCGCCAAATCCATTCATTATCTGATTTAAGACATCCAACGCCGGATAGTCAGGGCTGTTGAACTGTCCTCCCAAATGTCCCATCTGGACATAACTTTGGGTAAGTTGGGGCTGATTCACCAGAAAGACACCTGTTTGCTTTGCCTGAGATACCTCTGGCATAGTCGGTTGTGATCGCTTTGAGGCAGATTTCCAATTGCCAAATTGCTCCTGAATGCGCGATCGCATTTTTGCAGAATCAAAATCCCCGATGATTCCCAGAATCATATTTTCAGGATGAAAATATTGCCCGTAGAACGCCACTACATCGTCACGAGTAATATTATCAAGAGTCTGATACTCAACAGTACGGGCGTAAGGACTATTGTCACCGTAGATCAGTTTCTGAAATTCTCGACCCGCAATATCATTGGGGTCATCATTCCGACGCGCAATTTGCCCTGCTTGTTGGCGTTTGGCTAACTCCAGCTTATCGGGGGCAAAGACGGGTTCTTGAATCACCTCAGCAAACAAATCAAAAACCATATCTAAGTCTTCTGTTAGGGCGCTGAAACTAGCACTACCCGATGCTGTACCAATGCCAGTTTCCACAGAAGCCGCACGTTGTTCTAAAAGCGCATTCAGTTCATCGCCAGAGTGCTGCTTTGTACCACCAGTACGCATCACTTCGCCAACCATCGTTGCCAAGCCAATCTTATCGACTGGTTCAAGGCGATCGCCTGTACGAATCAAGACAGTGCCGCCAACTAGGGGCAGTTCATGATCTTCCATCAGATACACAACCATCCCATTGTCCAGCTTATAGCGCGTGTACTCTGGGATCTGAATTTCTGGTACAGGAGCAAACTCTAACTCCGTGTAGTGCCGTGGTGTCGCTGCCACTGCTGGTACACGCGACACAACCACCAGTAGCATTGTCAGCAGCAGTAGCCCCAGCCAGCGTAGGAATTTTGGTTTTTTGATTTTGGATTTTGGATTGTTCATTGCTAATTTTTCGTTGCTAATTGTTTGCGGTGTACCAAATGGCACTGCTTTACTACGCAAACATTGCTATTAGCCATCAGCCATCAGCCATTAACGACTAACGACTAACAACTAACTACTGACTTGATAAAAGACGTCCGATAGTACGATTGTCTGGCTGGAATGTCGCTTGAGCGACGCGCTGAATGTCGGCTGGGGTAACAGCAGCGATCGCTTCTAACTCCTTGAATAAGTTGCGCCAGTCGCCTGTTTTTACCTCGTACTCCACCAAATTTCGTGCCATACCGGAATTGGAATCAAGCGATCGCAAAAGCCCAGCCCGCGCTTGTGTCTTCACCCGATCCAACTCAATAGCTGAAACAGGTTCCGTCTTGAGTCGTTCAATTTCATTACGCAATGATGTCGCCACTTCATCCACCGTATGCCCTGGCGCTGTCTGGGTGTACAACAACATCAAATTTGGATACTTATTACCAGGAAAGCCACTAAATCCCTCCGCAGAAAGCGCAACCTGTTGCTCCTCCACCAGAGACTTGTAAAGCCGAGACGTGCGACCATTACTAAGCAGACTACCAATGATGTCGTAAACCACATTATCAGGATGGTCAATGGCGGGTCGATGGTAACCCTCCATGTACCAAGGTTGGGAAGGTAACTCTAACTTCACTTCCCGTGTTTGTTGCTGGGGTGGTTCAGTAATCGTTACTTCTGGTGGTGCAGCGCCAGCTTTGAAGCGTCCAAAGTAAGTTTGAGCTAGCTGCTGCACTTGAGCTGGATCGACATCGCCCACAACCCCGATCGTCAAGTTATTGGGAACATAATGAGTGTCAAAAAACTGTTGGACATCTTCACGGGTAAGGTTGCGGATGTCTTCGTTATAGCCAATCACTGGACGTCGGTAGGGATGTGCCTGAAACGCTGTATCGAGAAATGCTTCAACCATCTGACCGATGGGAGAGTTATCAGTTCGCAGACGACGTTCTTCTAAAATCACGTCTTTTTCTTTGTAGAATTCGCGAAACACAGGGTCTAGAAAGCGTTCCGACTCTAGAGACATCCATAGCTCTAGCTTGTTTGAAGGGAAGCTGTAGAAGTATACCGTGGCATCCGCAGAGGTTGCAGCATTTAAGCCAACGCCTCCAGCTTGCTCAACAATTTGACCTAGCTCATTTTGCTTGACTAAACTGGCTGCCTCTGCCTCAACTTTGGCAAACTCTGCCTGTAACTGCGTGACTTCTGCTTCTTTACCCGCCGATGAAGCCGCTTGAATTTGTTTGGATAACTCATCCAATCGGTCTAACAGAGGTTTTTCCGCCTGATAATCTTGCGTACCAATGCGGGTTGTACCTTTAAATGCCAAATGCTCCAGGAAGTGAGCAACACCTGTTTTCCCCGTAGGCTCATCGACACCACCGACATCGGCATAGGTGAAAAAAGACACGACAGGTGCCTGGTGTCGCTCCAGAACAATAAACTTCATGCCATTATCCAACTGAAATTCAGTGACTTGCTGAATAACTCTGTCTAAGTAAGGTTGGATCGACTCAGAGGTAGCCGTAGGTGTCTCGGTGCGAGCAAAAGCCGCCGTTGGCAAGCTTCCCCACGCCAAAATTGCAACTCCCAGGCAAGCCACAATTACAGATTGCCATCGGTGTTTTCTCAACCGGGCAGTAAAAAGCCTGCAATACAAAATAAATTGACTCAACTGACTCATAAAACGGTAGCGATCGGCACTGTTATTAGCCTAAGAATTTCTTGAGCTATTGGTCTATCGTGACAAAAAAAATCAGCCGTTGTGAGGCTGGTGGTTCGCCTAGCTCACAATGGTTGATAAATTTATAGCGGTTCTCATGTGGATGAGGTACAAATTTCTGGGTTTTCGGGAATTGGGAATTGGCAAGAAACTTAGATGTATAGCTGTCGCCATAAAGGTTAGGACAAATCTAACGGCTGAAACAACCACGTACCAGTAATAAAGCTTCTGCCCTCTGCCTTCTGCCTTCTGCCTTTTGCTATACCTCACTGAGACAAGAATTGCCATAGTGCAGCGTGGCAGAAATAACTATCCTGAAGTTATCCTTGCTTAGGCTCCATTGAGCTAGTTATTTGCCTGTAGTTCAACAAACCAAACATAAGCCAGAAGGCAAGAATAACGCTTGTAAGTAGTAAGACGGGAATTGGCCAAAATCGGTTAATTAATGGCGGTGCGGCGGCAGTGAATAAACCACCGCCAACAATCGGTTCAAAGAATAGCTGTTTGTAAGCAAAACTCTCGAAAGCGCCAGAACGATACTCCCCTTTGTCGGGGAGGAAATTGTGAGGAACTATGACGCTTTTGCCAATTATTAGACAAGCTGTTGCACAATAGCCCTACAACTTTTGTTTTATACTTCGATGCGAATTTTAAATCGGCCTCCTCAGTCAGAGACGGAGACAAGAAACCGCATCCTCCAGGCAGCGCAACGTTTATTTGCACGTCGGGGATATGACGGTACAACTACTCGCGATTTGGCTCAAGCGGCTGGAGTCGCAGAAGGCACACTATTTCGCCATTTCGAGAATAAGAAAGCAATCTTAATCGAAGTGGCAACACAAGGTTGGGTAGAGATTCTCACGGATTTGCTGACAGAACTCAGCGAGATGGGTAGCTATAAAGCCGTTGCTCAAGTGATGCGGCGACGGATGATGCGGATGCGTGAAAACGCTGACATGATGAAGGTTTGCTTTATGGAAGCGCAGTTTCATCCAGAGTTACGCGATCGCATTCAGTCAGACGTGATCATGAAAATGACGGATGTTGCAGAAGCCTTCTTCCAAACAGCGATGGATCGAGGCATCTATCGTCGCACCAACCCCAAGATAGTCGCGCAGGTGTTCTTAGGAATGTTTGCTGTTGCTGGTTTCAGCCATGAAACCATTATGGAGCCAGGAGCCTCCCCCCAAGCGATGCAAGAAATGGCAGAAGGAATTGCCGATATTTTCCTCAATGGTGTCTTAGCAAAAGATTAGTCACCAACAACCATCAACCACCAACCCTCAACTAACCACCAACATTCGTGCTTGTTTAATCCATCCTGCTACTTCCTCCACATGAGGACAGAGGTCACGGCGTTGCAGGGTTGCCACTTGCAGCCGTAAAATTTGTTGATGCAATTTATGGGCAGGAGTCTGAGCAAGCTGAGTTACAGAACAAATCCCAGCGTGTAACAATAGCCCACAATATTGGCAACCGATATCGGGGACACGCGCTAAATCTGCCAGAGCAACCCATTTGTTCACGTACTGAACTTTTATTGGCAACTGACTTGCCAGTGCTTGTCGTGATTGTGGTGTGCTGGTTTCTTCTAGCAGTTGTTTGGTGGTTGTAATGCCCAATTCTCTGAGCTTTGATTGGTCTTGAACACTTAATCCAGGCAATTGCTCAATCGACCAGTCACAAGCTTGGATAGCACGGCGATGAGTTTTTGGTTTGGGATACATCCCGACTCCCTCAAAATTTATTTATAATTTAATATTCTGGCAAAAGAGAAGCCTTCATCCTTTCAGATGGAGAATGCATCGTTATCCGCCGAGAGCTTGTGATACCGAGTTCTCTAATATATATAAGCAACAGCTCAAAGCATCATGGTAGCTTATAGGCAACAACCTGAACGATTGGTGCTTGGCAATGCAAAAACCAGTCTCCGCAATGCCTCCGCAAGAACCTGAGAACAAGTGCTTAGGCTGCTTATTCATGAAATTGGAAACCATTCCGAGTCAGACACAGAAGCAGTCACAATCTACGACAACAACACCAATTAATCTGCACTTGACTATCCAATTTAACGAACAGCGGGAGCAGTTGCTTGAGGGGCACGTTAAATTTGGACTAAAAGGTGGCAAACTGAGCGTCAAGTTGAAGAATGGCAAAATTTCCTTGTCATCAAGTCACTTATCTGGCTCCTGTAAGCTTGCTATCCAGCAGGAGCAACAGCAAGAAGACTCTGAAAATCAAAGTGATAGAGAAGCTTCCATGGGTAAGGGAAAACTCGAAGAAAAAATAAACCCCAGCCCCAAAAAAACAACCGAGAAACCTGATAATGTTCAGTTCACTACTTGCCAGACAAGAATTAAAGGTTCAGAGGAAATTCCAGTTTGGGTTTTTGGAGTAGAGCCAAGTGAATCTGTGTTGAAAGGGTTACTCAAAAACGCCTTACTAGCAACTATCAATGTAAAAGCAAAACCCTGCTATGTGGAAGCAATCTTTCATGTCTTGCCACAAGATGTCTGTCTGACTGAGGCTGAAGGACTCTGGCCACAAAACATCAGCAAGAAACGCCGTCTAATCATCGAAAGAGCGATTGTTCGTCACTTTTTCAAGCGAAAATTAATGCCTTATCTGAGTCGGCAACAATTACGATATGACTAATGACGAATTTCGCTTGGAAGTTCAAGACCTTATCCAGCAAATTATGGGAGCAAAAACAGAGAGCTTTTCTGAGCTAGCGGAAATTGCTGATTTAAATCTTACTGAAGATTTTGTTGGTGTCGATCTCAGTGGTGAAGATCTAAGTGGCGACGACCTGAGTGGTGTTGACTTGAGGGGGGCAAACCTGAATGAAACGGATTTGAGTGATGCTGACCTTAGTCTTGCTAACCTGAGTGGTGCCGACCTCAGCCTTGGTGACCTCAGTGGTGCTAACTTGATTAGTGCCAACCTAAGCCGCGCTGAGCTAATTAGTGCTGACTTGATTGGAGCTGACCTAAGCGGTGCTAACCTGAGTGGTGCTAATCTCAGCGGTGCTAATCTGAGCAAAGCTAATTTAATTAGTACCAACTTGGTGAGTGCCAACCTAAGTAGTGCTGACTTGAGCAGTGCTGACTTGAGTGGTACAGACCTCAGAGGTGCAAAATTAATTAGTGCCAAATTGATCGGGGCAAAATTAATTGGTGTCAACCTAATCCGTGCGAATTTAGTTGCTGCTAAATTGATGAACGCTAACTTAAGTAGTGCCCAGCTAAGCGGTGCTAACCTGAGTCGTGCTGATCTAAGGAATGCTAACCTGAGCCGTGCAAATGTACAAAAGGCTAGGTTTGGGTATAACGTTGGGCTTTCTGATGAAATGAAGCTTGATCTCTTACGCCGAGGAGCAATTTTTGAAGATTCAACTCTAATCACACCATAATTTTGAGTGTTTTTTTTAACAAAGCTGACAGCAGGAATTACTTCACAACTTCTTCACATATTTTATCTAGATAAAGTGCCATATTCTGCGAGACTAATTAATCGAGACAACATCTTCAGGAACTATAAAAGTAGTTAATCAAATGACTGAACAGTTGTTTGAGTCTAGTAATATTAATAACGAAGAACAAACAACAAATAACACTTTTGAACTGAAGCCTCGTGCTAGCTTGGTAGGCAACCAACTGAACGATTTATTTGATGCTTGGCAATGCAACAACCTCTCCCCTCATCGGCTCAGGAAAGCTCGCTTGAGAACCGATGTCCAGGCTGCCTATCGATGAAACTACAAGGAATTCCCGTTCAGCCTGGTCAGATTGACCTGTACTTAACGATTAACTTCAACGAGCAGTGTGAGCCTCTAGTTGGCGATCGCGTTAAATTTGGCTTAAAAGGTGGAGAACTCAAGCTAAGACTGGAAAACGGTAGTATTCCCTATGAGTTTCGTGAGTTATCGGGTTCCTTAAAACTTTCTTACCGCCAACAAGAGCAAGACTCTCAAGATAATCAAGCGCAAAATACTGTAGAAAGTTCTGTTATCCAGAGCGAAGATAACAGTTTAGGGAAAAGGGGGACAGAACTCACTGAAGACAAAACCAATCCGTCTCAGTTGGTTGCCTTTCAAGTAACGACGAAGGGTTCACAGCAGAATCCCGCCTGGGTGTTTGAAGTAGAAACAGGTGAGCCAATTTTGAAAGGCTCAATAAACAATGTCAAGTTGGCAACCCTAAAAGCGATCGCTTTACCTTGCTATATAGAAGTAACATTTGAAGTCTCACTGAAAGATGTCTATCTGACACAGACGCAGGGACTGTGGTCGCCAAACATTAGCCGAAACCAGCTAGCAGTCCTAGAAAGAGGAATTGCCCAACTGTTGCTCAAGCGAAAACTAAAGCCTTATCTCAGTCGGCAACAACTACGATATGACTAATGAAGAATTTTGCCTAGAAGTTCAAGACCTGACCCAGCGAGTGATGGAGTGCCAAACCCAAGCCTTTCTGGAATTAGCGAGGATAGCTGACCTAAATCCGGCTGAAGATTTTGCAGGTAGCAACCTGAGCGAGGCAAACCTCCAAGGGATAAACCTTAGTGGCGCTAACCTCCGCAGTACCAACCTGAGCAGGGCAAACCTCAGTAATATCAGCCTTAATAACGCTGACTTAAGGGCGGCAATTTTGAGCGAGGCAATTTTGAATCAGGCTGACTTGAGCCATGCCGACTTTCGAGGAGCAAACCTCAAGGGAGCCGACCTCAGCCAAGTTAACCTCAGCCATGCGAATCTCACTAATGTCAACCTCAGCCATACCAACCTTAGTGGTGCTGACATTAGAGTGGCTGATCTAAGTGATGCGATCTTAAGTGATGCAAATTTGAACGGGATAAATCTGAAAGGAGCTGATCTAAGTGGTGCCGTCTTGAATGGAGCAAATTTAAAAGGGGCTGATCTAAGCGCAGCTATCTTCCGGGGTACTGACCTCAGGGGTGCGGTTTTAACAGGTGCTGACCTTAGGGGAACAGACTTGAGAGTCGCTGACCTCAGCGAAGCAAATCTTGACAAGGCAAACTTGAGAGTCGCTGACCTGAAAGTAGCTGACTTGAGTAACGCTAACCTCCGCGAGGCAAACCTAAAGGGTGCTGACCTGAGCAATGCTAACCTCAGCGAGGCAAATCTTCAGGGAGCAGATTTGAGTCATGCCAACCTCAGTGAGGCAAATTTTCAGGGAGCAGACTTGAGGCGGGCAAACTTAGAGGAAGCAACGATTCATAGTGCCGATTGGCGCAATACTAATCTAGAGGAAGCAATAATTAACGGTGCTGACCTGAGTACGACACTGCTTGAAGGGGCAACAATCAACGAGGCGACACAACTTGATGCTAAATGGCATCTAATTTGGGAAATTGTCAATCAGGGAGCAGAGGGACGAGATTTGACAGATGCTGACCTCAGCCGTGCCGATTTATCTAGGGTCAACCTTCAAGGAGCAAGATTGGTGAGAGCTAACTTGCGCCATTCTAAGTTGCTGAGGGCTAACCTCATTGACGCTGATTTAAGTAGTGCTAGCGTGAAGAATGCTGTATTTGGCAACAACTTAGGAATTTCTGAGGAAACAAAGCTGGATTTAATCCGGCGAGGGGCAATTTTTGAAGATTCGCCTGACGCTAGTGAGGTGTAAGTAGCCAGGTGCTGTTGTACTTTGCTTTGAGAGTTTCACGAGTAACTTAATTAGCGATCGCTTATTTGGAATTGACGGGCGGAATGCCGATTTTTTTAACGAGATGTGAGCGAGAAATCCCCCTGAGCCGTAGGCACGCTTGGGATGAGAGCGAACGGACTTCCTTAGCTGGAGGAAACCTCCAGCTCCAGTCCTCATCAATGTACTGGCTTGCTTTACCTCTTAGCAAAAATACTATATAGTACTAAGAGGAGGTAAATCAATGCGACACCAAGCCATCAAAGTCAGGCTATATCCAACAACTGAACAGCAAGAGATACTAGCTCAACACTTTGGCTGTAGTCGCTGGTGGTGGAACTATGCGCTCAATTTGTGCATCGGAACCTACAAGGAGACAGGCAAAGGCTTGACTCAAGTTGCATTGAACAAAATGCTTCCAGGACTCAAAAGACAGGAGGAAACATCTTGGCTAGGTGAGTGCTACTCTCAAGTCTTGCAAGCCACAACACTCAACTTAGTGACGGCTTACAAGAACTTCTTTGAACGCAGGGCTAAATACCCTCGATTCAAAGCCAAGAAAAATAGGCAGTCAATTCAGTATCCTCAGTCGGTCAAGATAGTTGAAGGTTGTCTCAAGTTTCCAGGTAGTGTTGGTGTTGTCTCTTGCAAACTGCATAGAGAGATTGAAGGCACCATCAAGACAGTAACTATCAGTCAGAATCCGTCAGGAAATTACTACGCGGCTATCTTGGTGGAATTAGAAGGTGACTACCCAACCCCGCATACTAATGGAAAAGTTGCAGGTATAGACCTGGGGCTGAAGGAGTTCGCCATTGTTCACGATGGTATAAAAACATCTAAGTTTGCCAATCCAAGGCATTTAGCCAAACACGAGCGTAACCTAAAGAGGAAGCAGCAAAAATTAGCGAGAAAGATAACGGGGTCAAATTCCAGAAACAAAGCAAGAAGATTAGTAGCTAGGGTTCACGAACGAGTTGGTAATGTCCGTCAAGACTACTTACATAAGCTTTCACGTAAGCTTGTTGACGATAATCAAGTCATCGTAGTCGAGAGCCTAAATACAAAGGGCATGGTTCGCAACCATAATCTAGCCAAAGCTATTTCTGATGTGGGATGGGGAATGTTTGTCAATTTCTTGCAGTACAAATTAGACCATGACGGCAAGGTACTGGTAGAAATTGATAGGTGGTTTCCTAGCTCTAAACTCTGCTCAAAATGTCACTATCAAATCAGTGAACTCCCGCTAGATGTTAGGGCTTGGACTTGCCCTAGCTGTGGCACTCATCACGATAGGGACGAGAACGCTAGTCAGAACATAAGAGCAGAGGGAATCAGAATGCTATCGGTCTTAGGAACTAGGACTGCTGCTGATGGAGGGGATGTGAGTCCGAAACTTGGACGCAAGTCGAAGTTGACGCAATCCCCCGTGAAGTCGGAAACTGCCTGAGCCGTAGGCACTGGCAGTAGTTCATTTCTCTTGTAATTCAATCCCTAAGGGGGTTTAAGCCGCATAAACGGTTAATGTTAACTATTACTTTAGAAGGAACAAGAATCCGGAAAAATTGTGTTATTCTTCATCCTTAACTAGAGTAAGTCAGCCTAATCCAAAAGCTTCGCCAACACGTTCATCTGTAAACAAGGTGAAGTAAGGAACGGGGGAACCATCCTTGGGGGCGTATTCTCTAACTCAGAGAGTGAGTAGAGAGGGGCATCTCTCAGCCCTAGCCCGTCAGCTAACTCCGTAGGCATTGAGAGGAGACTTCTGAAAAGATCGGCATTTTTTAGCAATGTCTTGATTTTGTCAGTTTCTCCGGCTGGTACTGCTCAGTTTTGTGTACCTGTTGTTGAGTCTGAGGCATTGCAATATGTTGTTTCAGCTAAATTTGGCAGCGATCGTCGCTGTCGCTGGACAAGCTACCTGGAAAAAAGCAAAACCAGTACTTATAAGAGATGTGGTCTTGCTGCCTGCCCTAGGGTTTTTGGGAGTAATTTTGCTGTGGTGGTTTACTGCAACATTCTTAACAGATTTAATGCCCACCCCGCTGCAAGCGCTTCTCGATAGCGCAGAATACGCCAACCCGTTCTTTCGGAAAGGCCCTGGTAATTTAGGACTCGGTTGGTTATTGCTGGCAAGTCTGCGGCGGGTATTACTGGGATTTTCGTTGGGTGCGGCTGTGGCAATTCCTTTGGGATTTCTGATTGGGATGTCCAGAGCAGCGATGCTAACTCTCAATCCTTTGATTCAAGTTTTTAAGCCTGTATCACCATTGGCTTGGTTACCGATCGCACTCGCCATCTTCAACCTGGCAGAACCTTCAGCAATTTTTGTTATCTTTATCACCTCGTTGTGGCCGACGATTATCAACACAGCACTCGGCGTATCCAGCGTTCAAAAAGATTATCTGGATGTTGCCCGCGTTCTAGAAATGCCTCGCTGGCGACAGATTACAAAAATCATTTGGCCTGCAAGCTTACCTTACATCTTCACTGGCTTGCGGATTAGTTTAGGAATTGCTTGGCTAGTCATCGTCGCTGTCGAAATGCTCACCGGTGGTATTGGCATCGGCTTCTTCGTTTGGGATCAATGGAACCGCTTAAATTTGAGTTCTGTGTTCTTGGCAGTGGTTGTGATTGGTGTAACGGGGCTAGTGCTTGACTACATTTTGGGCAAAATTGAATCTCTAGCCACTCACCGACGACCCACTGCAACTACCAACTAGAACTACGCCTCACTGACATTGCGTCAGTTTCAGCTACAGTCATAGCTGAATCGTTACTGCTAGCCATTCATCATAAGAACTAACAACATTAGTGATACCGCCATGAATTCTTTGAACCGACGAAGATTTCTTGAACAAATGGGTGCATCGGCAGCAGGATTCGCCTTGTCGTCTTGTGCCATCAAGGGAGTTACCGCACCCTACGGACTCTCGAAAACTGCCGAAGCCGTCGAACCCGTTGTAGATCCCAGCAGCCTGGAAAAACCCAATCTTACAGTAGGATTTGTCCCTGTTAATGACTGTGCGCCATTTGCGATCGCCTGGGAAAAAGGCTTCTTTCGCAAATACGGACTAAACGTCACCCTAAGCCGCGAGGCAAGCTGGGCAAACTCCCGTGATGGCATCATTTTTGGGCGTCTTGATGCCTCACCCGTTGTCTCTGGGGCAGTCACCAACGCCAGAATTGGTGCTGAAGGGGCACGTCATGCGTCGTTGTGTGCTGCCATGACCATTCATCGGCACGGCAACGCCATGACCATGAACAAAGCTATGTGGAACTCTGGGTTACGACCTTGGAACACATATAACGGCAACTTAGAAGAATTTGGGAAGAATTTTCATGGCTACTTTCAAAGCCTACCTCAAGAGCAACGCATCTGGGCTGTGGTTTTAAGTTCTTCCATCTATGAGTACTTTGTCCGCTACTTATCTGCCTCTGTTGGGATTAATCCAGCCGAGGAGTTTCGAGTCATCATCATTCCACCGCCCCAAATGGTCAATAATGTGCGGATTGGCGCGATGCAAGCTTACATGGTCGCAGAACCCTGGAACACGAGAGCGATCGCTGGTAACGAAGGTGTTGGCTTTACCTTTGCCCAAGGGAAGGAAATCTGGTATGGACACCCAGATAGATTGCTTGGGGTTATGGAATCCTTCATTGAGGAAAATCCCAAAACCTACCGAAGCTTGGTAAAAGCAATGATTGAAGCTTGCCAGTATTGCAGTAACCCCAAAAATCGTCCTGAAGTCGCCAAATATATTACTAGTCCCTCCTTTACAGGTGCTAAACCGAAGAAGAAAGATGCCCCAATCGATAAATTCACGGCACCAGCAATTGTTGGGGAATACAACTACGGCGGTTTTGACGGGCAAAAGCGCATGGCTAATGACCCTTACAGCACCATTTTCTTCGATTTGCCTGATAAACTTGCCAACATCCCAGGCAACCATTCCACATTTCTTTGGCAATCACAAGCTATCTGGTTAATGACCCAGGCAACTCGTTGGGGACAAATCGATCAATTTCCCAAAGATGCCGAACAAAAGGCGCGTCAAGGTTGGAAAACTGACTTGTATCGAGAGATTGCTGAGGAAATGGGGATTGAATGTCCTAAGGAAGACTACAAAGTTGAACCTGCTGAATTCTTTATCGACAACAAAGCGTTTGACCCTAGCGATCCAGTCGGGTATCTCAACAGCTTTGAAATTAGAGCCAATGCTCCTAAATCGTTCTTCATGTCTTAAATTCATCAAAGCTTTATACACGCTTTATACAAGCTTTTCAAAGGTCAGTGCTGAGTTTTGAATTAAGACCCTAAACCTTAAACTTCTTCGCGGAGCATTCTATGACAAAATCTACTTCTTTTTCTGACAAGACTAATTCTCGAACCGTTAATGGAGCAGGATTTCTCGAAATTGAAAATATTGTAAAGTCTTACCCCAATTCAGAGGGTGGGGAGCTGGTTGTTTTAGATAATGTCAATCTCACCATTGCTGATGATGAATATATCTCTCTAATCGGTCACTCTGGCTGCGGTAAATCAACGCTACTCAAGATGGTCGCTGGTTTGGAAAAGCCCACTTCCGGAATGGTACGGCTGGAGGGCAAAGAGGTTCGCAAGCCTGGTGCAGAGAGGATGATGGTGTTTCAGCACTATTCTCTCCTACCGTGGCTGACAGTTACAGAAAATGTCCGATTAGCGGTCGATGAAGTACTTAAAAATGCTTCTCCTGTTGAGAAAAAGCAGATTGTCAGCGAACATCTGGCAATGGTGAATTTAACCCAAGCGGCAAATAAATATCCGGATGAAATTTCTGGTGGGATGAAACAACGAGTAGGTATTGCGCGAGCGTTAGCAATTCGTCCTAAAATGTTGTTGATGGATGAACCGTTTGGGGCGCTTGATGCCTTAACTCGCGGTAAGTTGCAGCGACAGGTACTCGACATTTGGGAGAACAACCCGCAAGCTGTAATGATGGTGACTCATGATGTCGATGAAGCTCTGTATATGTCCGATCGCATTGTGATGATGACGAACGGACCGAATGCTAGAATCGGAGAGATTTTGGAGGTACCTTTTCCCCATCCACGCGATCGCCAAGCACTACGCGAATCAAAAGAGTATTTTGAATTGCGTAACCATGCCTTGAACTTCCTGGATCGATATTTCAACCAAGACGAGTAGCGTACAATCCCTTAACTTTATTTTTGAGTGGGCAGCCTAATTCAATCACAAGCTGACAGAATTTAGCTGTCAGCTTTCGGTTGGGAGCGGAGGAACCAATTTTTGGGGCTAATCTCCGGCATGAGAGAGGCATCTTCCAGTTTTAGCCCGTCAACAAACTCCGTCGGCGATGCTAGGAGTACCAAGACTATCGCTTTTGTAACAAAAAGCAATTGGAGTCTCCTTACAGATACCTCTATGTTCTGGGACACAACTGAGGTATCTGTTCTTGACCCACCTCTCACTTATCTATCGTTTTCTTCTAAGAGAGGTTAAAAACAGTGAACATCAAGCCAATGTTAGTGCGTCTTGAAGGCGCGATGGATCGCAATGATTTAATTGAACAAATGGTGTTGCTGCCTGAACCCGCTTCAGCGGCTGCCAAGTGGTCAAACTCTACAAAATCGGTAAATCTGGTTGTTGGCTACAATGCCTCTCCTAGCAGTCAAACGGCTTTGGACTTGACGATGTGGATTGCTCATCAAACTCGTTTGGTTACACAAAAGCAAGTCACGGTTCAAGTTGTCTACGTCGTTGATGAAAATCAAAAGAATCAGTATTCAGATGGCTTGAACACGGCTAGTGCTAGCGACTTGTCAAAACATCAGTCGCCATCAGAGTTGTTAAACATAAACACATCGTTAAAGAAGTCTAAGCTATCGGTTTTGACCGAAACCAAACCCCAAGCCTTAGCTACATCACCCAAGAAATCAGTAAAATCACGCCGTCCCAAATCCACCTCTTGCCAAGCAGATTCATTTGAGCAGGCTGATCGAATTTTGTGGCAAGCACGTTGTTTGGCAGAAGAATGGCGGGGTTCCTTCAAAGCGCATCTACGGTTTGGTGACGTGGCAAGTGAACTGAGAGAAGTTGTTGAATCAGAAGCGGCAACTCTACTGTTCTTGGGTTGTAATTCGGTTAGTCATCCGATCATTCAGCAACTAGGTACCCATTTCCCTTGTTCAGTACTGGGTATTCCCACTGGATTGAATTCGGACTTACGCTGACTACCAAAAGCAACTGTTACCTCCTCCGGCTAATCAGCCGTTGAAACAAATAGGCGATTTCTCTCGTGCCTCTGGCATCTATAAGGAACGAGGGACTTCATCCTGCTTTGCTTTCACAAATTTGGTAGCCTCTAACTTCAGGCAGAGAGCCTAATTTCAAAATTTGCGTTACATTACTTAATATAAGACGAAAAGAAACAACCAAGTCGTCAGGAAGCTGATCAGTAACCATGCAAAACGCACCAACACCGCCGATTACAGATCCAGCAGAGCGCAACGCTTGGAAATCAGGTTTCACACCCCAAGCGGAAAATTGGAACGGTCGCCTCGCCATGATTGGCTTTGTCGCCGCACTGCTGACCGAATTATTCACGAACCAAGGTGTTCTGCACTTCTGGGGTCTTCTATAAGCCCCAAGCATCCGTATCAAGAGCAATCCTTTCACATAGTAATCAATAAAAGGAATCAAACCAATGGCTAACGCACCAACACCACCAATTACCAATCCTGAAGATCGCAACGCTGTTAAGTTTGGCTTCAGCCCACAAGCAGAAATCTGGAACGGTCGCCTTGCAATGCTGGGATTCGTCATCGCTATTGGGATTGAGCTATTTTCAAACGAAGGCGTTCTGCACTTCTGGGGCTTGATGTAAGTCGAATAGAACTGACTAATTAATCAAGGTAAGGAAAGAAGCAAATGAGTAACGTACCAACACCAACACCACCCATTACCAATCCCGAAGAACGCAATGCTTGGGTAGGCGGATTTAGCCCACAAGCAGAGATTTGGAACGGACGGCTAGCAATGCTCGGATTTGTGATTGCGATCGCTATTGAATTCTTCTCTGGACAGGGTGTATTGCACTACTGGGGACTAATGTAATTTAAGCGCGTCTCGAATTTAGTAAAAACCTGGGGGTTGACTAAAGCCCTCAGGTTTTTCGCAAATCTATCGAAAGCTTTAGGAGAACTCCAACCGATTTATTGAAGGTTTTGTTGTCGTGCTGTGCGAAGAGTTGGGCTTGGAGATCAAACGAACTGGTTCGTTAACCTTAACGCGAGATGACTTAGAGCGTGGAGCTGAACCGGATAGCAGTTACTACATCCAGAATGAGCCTTTAGTTCGAGATAAAGAAAAGATCGATCTAGAATCTGACCCACCCCCTGACTTGGTATTAGAAGTGGAATACTCTAGGTCAAAGATAGATAAGCTTTCCCTCTATGCCGCAATGGGAATTCCCGAATTTTGGCGCTATGACGGGAGTGTGTTGCGAATTTACAAACTCGAATCAGGGCAGTATACAGAGTCCGGCTCCAGTCTTGCCTTTGCCCCTGTGCCAGTCAAAGAGATTCCCCGGTTTATCAAAGAGAGCCGAAAGGTTGGTGAACTGACCTCTACCCGGAATTTCCACAACTGGGTCAGGCAGCAGTTATAGATTGCATCCCTTCTAAAATGCCTCAACTACCAACCGCGAACCTTCTGGAGATTTGTGAACCTTAATCTGGGTGGGTAATTGCTCTGCCAAGGCTCGAATGTGGGTAATCACCCCAATCAGTCGATCTTGCTGTCCCAGCGATCGCAAAATCTGGGTAACGCTTTCAAGGGTTTCTGCATCCAGAGTTCCAAATCCTTCATCTAAAAACAGACTACCTAACTCAACACCCATTGACAGTTTTTCCGACAGTGCTAACGCCATCGATAGGGAAGTGGCAAAGGTTTCGCCCCCGGAGAGGGTTCGTACTCGCCGAATTTCGCCTCCGTTCCAATTATCCTCAACCCAGTATTCTCCGTCCTGAATTCTCAAGGCATAGCGAGAATCTGTTAACTCTTTGAGTCGTTCTGTGGCACAAGCAACTAACTCGGCTTGTAGATGCTCCAAGATGTAATCTTGAAATTCATCAGACTTGAGATTGCGTGATAGGGTGTGATAAGTCTGTTCCTGTGCAGCAAGTGTGGATTGCTGCTCTAAGAGTTGTTTGGCTTGCTGTTGCCTGTCTAGAGCTACATTCATCTCTGCTGATAGTTCTGCTCGTTGTGAACGTGCCAGGTCAACTTGTTCATCGGCATAACATTTGACTTGGCGGCGCTGCTCTAATAGTTCCTCGTCAGTTGTCCTGTCTCCAATTGAGCTGGTTACTTCTTTAATGCGGCTTGATAACGCAACTTTTTCGTTGTTGTAATGTGCGATCGCATTCTTCCACTTTTCCTGTTCGGCAGGAGTAACTTGAGCATCTAGGAAGCTCTCCTCAGAGAAGTTGACTGATTGCAACGCCTTTTCCCACTGAGCCTCAAGTTGTTGTCTTTTAGCACGGGTAGACTCAGCTGCAACTCTCGCTTGTTTATCGGCTTCTTCTGCTTGAGCCACACGCTTATCCGCAGCTTGATAAGATTCTTCTACGGCTTTTTGTTTACTTTCCAAGTCTTGCTTATCTCGCTTTAGTGCTTGGCGCAGTATTTCGTAGGGTTTACCTTCAGTTAGCTGGTGTAGCTTGGCTTGTACTTCCTTAAGGTTACGCTGACGATGTTCAACTTCTTGGCTGGTAGCTTGTACATCCTCTAATACGGCAGCATGGTTTTTCTGGACAAACTGTAAAGTCTGTTCCCACTTTTCTAGTTCATTCGCTGTCTTGGCTTGTGCAGCTAATGCCTCTTGATGTTGGGCATTACTCTCAATCAGTGTCTGATGTGCCTGCTTTAGCGCGGAAATTTCCCAGTTTTCGGTATCTAAAACAGCACTAATTTCAGCGTGGCATTGAATTAGTTCAGCCTCATGGCTTTCCCAATCCTGACGACACTCGGACTCCTGCTCCTGGAGTGTTTCTAGCTTCGTTTGTGCCTTTGTCAGTGCGGTAGAGGCTTGATGGTATGCCTGTTCTGCTGCTGTTGCCGATTCTTGCAATGGGGTGGTATCCACTTCAGCAGATTCTGACAGTGGGGGTAGCTGATGAGCTTCCGGGTAAACACCACCGCAAACTGAGCAGAGTTCTCCAGGTTGAAGTGAAGCACGCAAGGCAGCAGAATGATTGTGTCGAGTTGCAATCGTATTGGCTTGTTCGGCTTCTTTGAGTGCAGCTTTAGCTGCTTGGAAATTAGCATCAGCTTGTTGGCGCTGCGAGGTAGCCTTTTTAAAATCACTTTCAGCTTTTTGCCGCTCTTTGAGAGCTTTTTCCCATTTCTTCCGGGCTGTTTGGGTGGTTTTATTGATAGTTTCCCATTGAGTTAATGGGGAGACAACTTGGTTGAGTATCTCTAGGCGAGAGCCTCCAGGAGAGGACTTTGCCAGTTTTTCGTTAGTCTCAGTAAGCTGTGCGCGAGCGGCTTTTTCTTTTTTCTGAGCTGATTGTAATTCTTTTTCTGCGTCCGAACGCTGTTGCTCTTTTGACTTAAACGTTTTTGATGCCTGTGTCACCTCCTGCTCGTACTGTTGGCGCTGTTCCTCGTAAGCCTTAGCCGTTGTTAAGTTACGTTCGCGAATCTCTAGCTGTTCTCTTACTTCTGTTTGTTGAGATTTGAAAAGCTCGTATTTTTGATGCTGGGCTTCTAAATCGGCTTGAGCTTGAGTCAGTTTTTCAGCAGCGGCTTTTACGGCATTCTCTGCCTTGACTGCTTGATTCCGAGCATCTTGTAAGAGTATCCAATCTGATTGAAGAGTACTGGCAGATTGAGCTTCTTTTAACTTTTGCTGCAACGACGCAATTTTAGGAGCTTGAGCTTCTAGCGTCGCTAAATCTTCTTGCAATTCAGCTTGACGCTTGATTTGAGTCAATAGTCTTTCTTCATCATCAAGTAATTTTTGGGCAGTGGTAGCTGCTTGAGCCAATTGAGGAATTTCGTCTTCTAAAGCTTTCAATTGCTCTTGCTTTTCCTTGATTTCAGCTTCTGTTGGAGCTTGAAGACTCTCTAATTGTCCCTCCATCAACTTGCGTTGAGTATCTAACTGTTTGACACGCTCACTCGCTTCTTTCCGCATCCGCTCGAAGATTTCAAATCCAGCTAACTGGCGCAGAAGCTCTCGACGCTTTGGAGGGTTTCCTTTAAGAAACTCATCAAACTGTCCTTGAGGAAGGACAATAACGCGAGTAAAGGTATCGAAATCCATCATTAAGATGTCCTCTACTTTCACCGTGCGATCGCAGCGTTCCCACTTCCCATCTTGAAGTTTATCCAGCAGACACTTTGTAACTGGAGTACTGGGACGATACCGCCACGTTCTGAGTACTTTATACTCTGTCTGTTGCACAGAAAACTGAAATTCGACTTTTAACTCAGTAGCTCCTTGGCTCACCAGTTCGTCGATATTCGATTTTCGAGAAACTTTTCCGTAAAGCGCATAGGTAATAGCATCGAGTAAAGACGACTTTCCTGCTCCAGTTAGCCCCGTAATTGCGAATAAATCGAGGGTGGAAAAATCGAGACTCTGATGGGTGCGAAAACTGGTAAAGCCTTCTAAAGTCAGTCTAATGGGTCGCATCGCTCAATTCCTGATATAAGTTTTCAAATGCTTTTAAAACGGAAGAGTCGGGAGCTGTTCCTACGCGGTCACGCCAGTAGTTGCGGAACTCCTCAATCGCATCAAACTGATTAGTGCCTTGGGATTGTTGCCGCTTTTGGGCTTTAGCTTCCGGGTAGCGCGGTTCAATAATCAAGGCTTGAGGGCAGACTTTACGCACACTGTCGGCTAAACCAATTTTGGGGGTATTGAGTTCAACAATTACTTTCAAAAAACCTGGATGTTCTCGATTCGCTTCCAACGTTTCATCTAGGTTATTTTCATCACATTGGATAATCTTTAACGGTTTCTGGCAGGGAATTGATTTAAACTCAACTTTAGCGGGTCTTCCGGGTTCAACGGTCACTAAATTAAACCCCTTGTCCTCCCCCGCCTCTCCAAAGTCTACTTGAATTAACGAACCTGAATAATAAGTAGGAGCTGCGTTGGAAACCTGTTGAGGTTTGTGGATATGACCTAAGGCAATATACTGAGCTTCTGGGGGTAGGGTTTGCCCCGCCAGACTGTAGGTATCTCGCGTGTAATAATCCACTTCTGAGTAAGCTCTAAGAGCGCCATCCAGGGTGAGGTGTGCCATCACCACATTGACACTATCCTCTCGAAAGTTGCTAGCTAAGTTGTCAAATAGATAGGCAACTAACTGTTTGTAGTGCTGGCGTTGTTCTAAATCATCTTTGTCCCACAAATCTTCAGCCTTCAATAAACGCCGTTCTGAGGCAAAAGGCATCGCAGCTACTGACAATTTGCCGCTAGGCGTATCTAGCTGAATGACTCCCCCTTGATTGGCTTTTCGGGGTCTACCTAATGCATGAACTCCCACATGAGATAGAAGTCTGGATACACCATCAATACGAAAGGCTGAGTCGTGATTTCCAGCAATGACAACCGCTGGAATTTTGGCTTCTCGTAGCTGGCAGAAGAAGTTATAGGCAACTTTTTCAGCGTCAGCCGTCGGGCTAGGTACGTCGAAGATGTCACCTGCTACTAAGACAGCATCAACTTCTAAAGTTTTGGCTGACTCAAGTAATTCATTGAGTGCTGCTTCAATTTCTGGGGTACGATCAACCCCTTTTAGTCGTCTTCCTAAATGCCAGTCAGACGTATGAATTAGACGCATAATTTTTCCTGCTAAAAACGGTCAAGGTCATCTTCTATTTGGGCAATTTCTGCTTCCGTGCGGCTGGCTTCACTCTCACGAGTGGCATAGGCGGGGAAGGGGAAATTAATCAGTAGCGGTGCTGGAACTTCGGGCTGATGGACGAACATACTGCCGGATTTGAGGAGAAGCGATCGCTTTCGGCAAGCTCCAGTGAGAAAGTTGTATTCTGGACGTTCCGCTTCAGCAGAATCGAGTCTGCCAACAACCCGAATCGCCGCTTGTCCAACTACACGCCGCTCGACTTCTGAAGCGGTTTGTTGTGCGCCAATCAGAATAATGCCCAAAGAACGTCCGCGTTCGGCAATTTCCACCAGTAGACTTTTAATGGGACTACGACCTTCGCGAGGCGCATATTTGTTCAATTCATCTAAGACAATAAAGACAACTGGGTTTTGTCCTCGCTTTTCTTTTTCAGAGAACAGTTTTTGCAACAGCACACCCACCACAAACTTTTGGGCTTTTCCTCCCAGTTTGTTGATATCCACAACTGTAAGCCGGTGTGCGTCTGAAAGTGGGTCAAGCTGATATTTAGTCATTCGTTCTGGGGATAAATCTCCCCGAATCAAGTGACCTATTTCGTTGTTAATTCCCCACAGTCGGCGAATCAATGCTTCGGCAGTAGAAGCCGCGTTGCGCCCCAACCAGCTATTGTCAGGATTGTCTACCAGTTTGTCTTCTAGAAACTCGATTAAGTCTCTAAAGGTTTCGACTTCTTGCTTATCGAGAGCGCCAAAAGGCTCGACCTCCAAATGCACTCCAGGTTTGCGGTTTGCTTTTTTGTCTGCTCGATCGTTATCTTCAGCTAACCGTGCGAGTTTTTCCTCAACACCAGCAACCAAAAAGCCTAAGTTACCGCGTTCTAAGTCCTCTCCAGCAAAGAGAAAACTGAATAAGCGATCGCGACACAATTCCCGGATACTCCATAGGTATACTGAGATATTATCGGGACGCTGATCTAGATGGGGATCGACATCGTGAGAGCCTTTCCTGGGAGCTGCACAGAAGCGGACATCTTTAAACGCCTCGACTGGAACCCCCAAAGTCTGATAGCTGGTGTAATCTTCTGAACGAAGTTTGCTATTGGACTTATCAAGGAAAAATAAATCCTCACCTTTAACATTGAAAATCAGGGCTTTCGTATTCGCTCGTTGAGCGCCAAGGGCAGCAGAATTGAAGATGGAGTGGAGGAGAAACAAAGCATAGGAAGTCTTGGTTGCTACCCCCGATACACCTGAGATGTTGATATGAGCGCCCTTCTCGCCATTGATGAACTCATAGTTCAAGTAAGCTGGAAAACTGTTACGCATCGTGCCTGCTGGGATGCGTTTTTCCATGCCATCAAAGTGCAAGGCACGCTTCAAATCTTCATCCACAGCCAGATTTACGGAGTCTCCAGGCTGGGGAGGTAAATATTCCTCCGGTTCAATCCGGGTAACTTGGACATGAGCGGCATAAGATATGTTTGCAGGCAAACTGCCACTTTTGACCAGAAAAGTGTCGGTGTCAAATTGCGCTCCTTCATACATCGTGCGGACATAGTCCACCACACCATAAAAGCGGACAACACCTTCACCATCAGGTCGATGAGTCTGAACTTCCACCACATCATCCAGTCGCAAAACATGACCCGGTGAAACGGCAACCCAAAACTCTAAAGGCGTGGCTTCCAGGGTGCCGAGAACAAAACCAATACTCATCGTCATGACATCACTCCTAAAGAGGCAAAGAAAGACCGCAAACGACGTTCAATGACTGCTCTATCGCCCATCCGTCGTCCCAGTTCCCTCTCTAGCGCTCCAACAGGTGTGAGATTTTGCGGGGCGCGGGGGTCACGGGAAGGATGGGAGGCATACTGTGGAATTAGGTAGGTACTTTGGTCAGCGATTTCTACTGCCTTGTCTAAGAGAACCGCTTCGCGGTACAACTCCAAGCGCACAATTCCCTGTAGCTTGTGATAGCCCAAGCGCTTTGGGCAGACATCCGAGGTGCCAGAACGCAGATACCAACTCCAACGCCGTCTTATATCGCCTTCCTTTCCGATGCAGAAAATGGGAGTTCTCTCTCCTGGTTCTAACTTCCAAAGGAGAGCGGCACAGTCTCCAGGCAAGTAGTTTTTATGCATCGTTTTGACGTAACCCAGCATGGCATTGGGCTTGTCATACCAGCGCAATTGCCCATCTCGAATTACCAAGGTTTCAGGTTCCTTTGCCAGCAGTTCAGCCGCTAGTCGATCCTCGGCTTTCAGCATCACGTTTTGGATGAGAGACTTCCGAACTTGAGGAGTATTGTCATAGGTCGGTTCGATGGGTTCATAGATTAATTCAGCCGTGCTACCCAGAGGACAGGGGATACAGGTAAGTGGGGCTTGTTGGTTGCCACCGAAACCGAGAATTCTACGAATCGTCAAGTGTGAGTAAGTTGCTGTACCAATTGCTCGATTCACGTCTACAGCACCAACAGCAATGGTGCCAAAAGCTCCGTAATAAACGGTGTCTCTCTCTCCTCCCACAAGAGCAGCATCGATGCGGCGACGACCATCAATAAAGATGAGTCGGTTGGGGAGTGAAGGTTGTTGTTGAGGCTTAAATGCCGTCCAGTCTTTTGTCTCGACTGTGGGGTCAACCTCGCTTTCAGAGATAGAAAGTTCTTCACTCAGCTCAATCGGGGGTTCGTAATCAGTCCCCCAAGGTTCAAGGCGAAAGTTATTATCTCGCCAGAAATCATTTGTAAAAGTAATTTTTGCCTCCTTTGAAAGTTAGAAGGTTAGATAAAAAAAGACATAGTTTTTAATATGTTCAATAATTCAAAGTAAGATCTATTCATCAGTTGTACATCCGTGAAAATACTGAACGGGTTAAATCGCACCAGCTCTTCCCTGTTTCCTGGTGTAGAAAGCAAGGCATCGACCCCAAATATTACAACTGCTTAGTCAATCGCACCCCTTTGTCAGCCAGTACTAACAAAAAAATCGGCTCCAAACCCCCTTCGGTTTACCTCAATCAGTTTGAGAGGGAAGGAATATCCCCAACTAAACTTAAGGATATGTTGCGATCACACGCCATTGACCCATTGCCATCCCAGCTAGGGGTAGGTTGAAGATTGCTTGACAACATAAGTTTAGCAGCCAGATTTATTGCTAATCTGGCTGCTTTAGAGTGGGTTGAAAGCAAATCCCTCCTAGCGCTAATTGAAGCTTTATCATTACAGTATCTACATCAATTTGGGCTTAGCGGATGCGAGTTCATGCAGTGACAATAATTTGTCAACATCAACCGAATAACAGTAAATTTGACAAGATGACACCCAATTAAACAAAACGACAGTAATCTGTCAACAACGGCAAATAAAAAAGGCAAAAGATATTACATCTTTCGCCTTCTTCTGGGACGGGCTAGGAGGGATTCGAACCCCCGACACCGTGGTCCGTAGCCACGTGCTCTAGTCCACTGAGCTACAAGCCCTTGCTTGAATGGTGTACTTTCTATTCAGTCACCGATTATTGATAATATCATACCTTTATTCAATGACGCAAGAATCTCCGAAAACTCAACCGTTAAGTCATTTAGATACTCAGGGTCAGGCTCAGATGGTTGATGTCTCTGCCAAGGTGCCAACTAAGCGGGAGGCTGTTGCAGTGGCGCAAGTGCGGATGCAAGCTGCCACATTTGAGGCAATTCAAGCTGGCAATGCGCCCAAAGGCGATGTCCTGGGAACAGCAAGACTAGCCGGGATTATGGCAGCTAAGCAGACTTCCCAACTAATTCCCTTGTGCCATCCCTTACCACTGCACAAAGTAGAAGTGCAAGTGATGCCTGACTCCCAGTTACCGGGATATCAGATTCAAGCGTCTGTCACGACTAAAGCTGAAACTGGTGTAGAAATGGAAGCCTTGACAGCCGTTTCTGTCGCTGCGCTCACTCTCTACGACATGGCAAAAGCCTTAGAAAAGTCCATTCAGATTGAATCGATTCGCCTGTTGAGCAAAACTGGCGGTAAGTCAGGTGACTACCATCTGACGGAGGATGACAGGTAGAGGCGTAGAATTAAGCTAGTTATTAGACCCAATAACGAACAACTGACAACTGACAACCATCTATCTATGCCTCCTCGTTGGCCCCGTAAACCTGATCGGAGTGACCCCAGCTACCGCCGTCTAGATGACCGGATGAACTTTGCCGTACATGTTGCCCTGTTTGCGGCTTGTAATTCCGGTATTTGGTTCTTTAGAACTCTACAGTATGCTGACTGGCGTTGGGCGTACTTAATCACTGGACTTTGGGCAGGGATTTTGATCGGACACGCCATTTATATCTTTGCGATCGCAGATTATTCTCCCTTGGCTGCCAAAGATCCTTCCACAAAATCCTCTTAATCACAAACTGGCGTAACCTAACGCCAGCGACTCAACTAAACACTTATTAAATCGCTATGGCTAGTTCAAACACCACTGAAGCAATTGAAGCCCTCGCGGCGGAAATTGGCGAAAACATTTACATTGATGTCGCCAAGTGGCACCTCTACTTGCGGGATGCTCATCTCCATACCACTTTGGCTGAACAAATTTATCCTCTGCTGACTAACAAGAATTTGTCAGAAGATCAAGTGCAACAAATCCTCCAACGTATTCCTGTCAAATTAGGGGGTGGTAAACGGGAAGTCCCCTTAGCTGATTTGCTACCCATGCAGTGCCAGGTGAATTTGATGGATTTGCTCGAAGAGTATCAAGATTCTCTATAAATTATTAGAAAGATTGTGTTCGTTTAATTTTGTCTTCCTCACTGCTGCCTAATCTTCCCCTTTCAGCTTTCCCCTGACTTTGAGCAAGAACTCGATTGAACAGAAGCTCTCTTGAGGTGGACAACGCTGGTGAGCTTCTGTAAAGATAAAATTAGGCTCTTGCTCACTTGAGATACTGCTTAGGTTGCAGCTTCTTTACCTACATTCGCTGTGAAAACGTTGTTAAAGCCCTTTGATATCCTTGCTCGAAATCAATTCGGTATTCTACTCTCTTGTATGCCCCGCTAGTCAATACTAAGCGGGGTTTCTCTATGAAGGTAGTCTAAGCCGATGTGGAAGTGCCTGGGGGGTTGTGATGAAAAAACACTATCTGACAAAGAATGAATACGGTTGCCGCTGTACAATTTGCCGCTGGCAATGGCGTGAACCTCCCATAAGCCCTTGTCCAGGCGTTCCCCGCTTTGGTCGGTGGGGGGATATCCCAGACCCCTTAAAGACAGTCGGGCAACTTTTCCAGGCAGGATTGAAACCAAGGGATACAGGCGATCCAGATGGGTGTTTTCAAACAAAAAACGATAAGCGTCCGCGTTATTGGCTTTATGACGAACGGCAGGCTGTCCCCAAGCACAAGCGTACTGTGACAACGACAGAATCGTTAACACAAGAAAGAGCGATCGCATCTGAAGCCAAACGACTCTGGGAAGCGGGAGAGATTTATACCCAAGTTCACCGAGATGTGGCGATTGAAGCTATCCCACTGGTGCGGAACAAGTTTATTGGGTTCAGAGGTAGGGCACGAGTCGGCGATCTTCCGGGTGAATTTAGTGCGATCGATCTGGAAACGAATCTGAGCTTACCGACTCATCTCGAAGCGATTCAAATCACTAAGAAATTTGTTGATCAGCTCTTGCAAAATGGTATCCCCAATCAGACCTTAGATCGAGACAATTTCCATGAGTACCTGCGTCAGTGGGGTGGTGGCTTTATCCGGATGCAAGATTCAGGAGCAGGATTTTATATTCGCGTCAATTACTTCTACAAAATCTTAAGCTTGTCTGAGCTAGGTGTGGAGCCGCCGACAATTGATCGGAAAATGACGTTGCTGGAAACTTATGCAAGTTTGCTAGCAAAGCCAAATATTCACTACTGGTCATGGTCAGATCATCCTGAATCACAGCAGGTTTGTCCTGAACTGAGTCTACTTTTGACCTTACCAGAACCCGATGATTTCGCACGTTTAGTGCTACAAGCACTACCAGATGGCAAGAACCCATTCTTCATGCCAGAACGAAAATCTAGAGTCCCAACGTTGACCTTTGGAGAATTCTCTAAAAGAGGTCGCCTTGCTGATCGAAACGATAAATATATGCTCCGGCAAGCTTTTATTGAGTGGCATGAGGTAGCTGAATTAAGGTTGGGTATCAATCGTCTCAAGCTCATCTATCGGGTTGTCTATGGTGTGTCTTGGGAGTTAATTCAGGAAATCCTGATTCCTAACTCTGGAGAATGGTGGGAAGTTTTAGGCGTTAAACCAAACGCAGACAAAGATGAGGTCAAAAAAGCTTATCGCCGTCTAGTGGGACTGTATCATCCGGATATCAATAAGAGTGTCGATGCTCACGAAAGAGCGGTAGCGATTAATCGCGCTTATGAGCAGTTCCAGCAGCAGTGACACTGGCGGTAGTTCAAGCTTCCTGACACTCTAGTTGCAAAGCAGTCTTGACTCGTTCATACTCTGACTGAACCTGCGTTATGATTTCTCGTGCCCCTACTGTCGTTCCAGTCTGTCCCAACATTTCCAGTTGTTCACAAAGATTTGAGAGGTTCATTGCACCCAAGGAAGCACTGCTCGACTTGAGGGTGTGAGCCGCTTCTTGCATTTGTGCTGGATTGATTTGGGTCACAGCCTCGTCCATCGCTGCCAGTAGTGATGGTGCATCTTCTAGGTAAAGCTCGATTAATTGCACCAGAAACTGATTGCCATCCGAACCTAGGGTAGCCCGAAAATCTCGTAGTACCAAAGTGTCAATCGCCTCCTCTAGCACAGGGACGGGTTCTGGATTCTTCACACGAGGCTGTGACTCGCTTAAGGAGCGGATTAGCTCGTCTACCCGGATTGGTTTGCTAATATAGTCGTTCATCCCGACAGCGATACACTTGTCACGATCGCCTTGCATCGCATTAGCAGTCATCGCGATAATCCAAGGGCGACGCTCGCGTAACCATTCTTTACAGATGCGTTGTGTAGCAATCAATCCGTCCATTTCTGGCATATGAACATCCATGAACACAACGTCATAGTGCTGACGACGCAAAGCAGCGATCGCTTCTAGTCCGTTACCCGCGACATCAGCCCGATATCCCATCCGTCCCAACAACTGTAGGGCTAACTGTTGGTTCACCTTGTTATCCTCAGCAACCAAAATCTTTCTTGGTAACCGTTGAGCCATTGTCGGGTCAAGTTGCTGGCGTTGAGGGTAAGATTGATTCACCTTAATCGGCTGTCCGCTCAGGCTTTGAGTTAAGACATTGTAAAGCTGGGATTGCTTGATTGGCTTGTTTAAGAATGCCGCCAATTCTGCCTCGGCTATCTGAGAGGGTGCCTCTGGCTTCCCCATTGAGGTCAACATGACTAGGGGCAATTGCTGACAACTAGACTGCTTGCGGATTTGAGTGGCTAAAGTCAGACCATCCATTTCAGGCATCTGCATATCCAGAATCGCAATATCAAATTTTTCTCCTTGAGAGAGGTATTCTAGAGCTTCAGAACCTGACTGAGCGGCCTGGACGACCATGCCCCACGATTGCGCTTGCAGGGTCAGAATTTGTCGGTTAGTGGCGTTATCATCCACAATCAGCAGTCGCTTTCCAGCTAAGTGAGGCGGTTGTAGTGGTTGCTCAACCTGTAGTGAACGGGGAACTGACTCAGCAACGATTGTGAAATAAAAGGTAGAGCCTGCCGATTTGGGATTTTGGATTTGAGAGCTTAGATGATGAGGTTGCTCGTTAGTACTAGCAAGCTCTAGATGTTTGTCAGCCTTCCTCAATCTAAAATCTACTGGCGGATTTCCGCCTAATACTCCCTGACTCTCAACCCACATCCTGCCGCCCATCATTTCGCTAAGGCGTTGGCTTATTACTAAACCTAGACCTGTACCTCCATACTGGCGAGTCGTTGAGGCATCAACCTGACTAAAAGACTTGAACAGACGATCGAGGCGGTCTGGTGCAATGCCGATTCCCGTATCCTTGACAGCAAAGCAGATTTCGTATTTTTCTCCGTTGTCCGTTGCAACTGCCGAAATAGAAACCAAGACTTCCCCAGATGGGGTAAATTTAACGGCATTCCCAATTAAATTGACCAGAATTTGCCGTAGCCGGGTGACATCTCCCACAATCCAGTTTGGGGTACTAGGCTGGATCAGGTAGGCTAATTCCAGTTTTTTCTCGGCTGCATTGGTCGCTAGTAGGTCTAGGGATTCTTCAATACAGGTTCGTAACTCAAAGGGTTGTTCCTCCAATTCCAGCTTGCCGGACTCAATTTTGGAGAAGTCCAGAATATCGTTGATGATGGTCAGTAGTGCCTCACCGCTACTGCGAATCGTTTCAGCAAAGTCTCGTTGCTGGGAGGTCAACCCGGTGTCGAGCAAGAGTCCCGTCATGCCAATCACCCCATTCATCGGGGTGCGAATTTCGTGGCTCATGATTGCCAAGAATTCACTTTTGGCTTTAGTGGCGGATTCTGCTGCGTGTCTTGCTTGCTCTAGGGCGAGGTTTTGCTTAGTTAGTTGTTCTCGTTGCTGAGTTTCTTGCTCTAGGAGACGAGCTTGGGCGACAGCAATCCCTACTTGATCGGCAACAGCTTCGAGTAGCTCGATTTCAGCATCATGCCATTGACGGTATGAATCACACTGTTGCAGGGCAATAATTCCATTCGGTTGCCCTTGATAGGAAGTGCGAATGGTCAACATGGATTTCAGCCCAATCTGGTGGCACAGATCTAAAGCCTCTTGCAGCAAGGGTTCGGCATCAACATTAGGAGACGCGATCGCCCGATCTTGTGCCAGCAATGCCTCAAGGTAGAGGTTGTTAGCTATTGGGGCTTGAAAGTTACGAACGGATTCATATCCAGGCTCCAAATACTCAGCAATAAAGAGAATTTTTGGAGTTGAGTCGGTAATATAGGTCTGAATCACACAGCGATTTACTCCAAAGGCTTGACCAATTTGCGTCGCTGTTGTTTGAAAAATTTGCTCGGTATCTAAGCTTTGACGAATCTCTTGAGTGATTTGTTTGAGCAGTAAAGTTCGCTGGAATTGCCGTTCTAGGGCGGCATTAGATTGCCGACGTTCAATCTCATTGCCAATCCACTGAGCCATTAATCTCAAAACTTGGCGATCGCTTGCCTTAAAAGGTGTGGAGCGTCGATTGAGACTGTAAAAGCAGAGAATACCGTAAGGCTGCCCTTCTACCATCACCCGGACACCAGCGTAGGCTTCTATCTTGAACCTTTCGTAGCAAGTATGATTGCTCCACGGGGAGTCTATCGCCGACTCAAAACTAATCGGTTCAGTTGAATGGAATGTTTCATAACAGAAGAGCTGCTCTAACTCAAGAACATCTCCCTGCTTAATTTGAACAACAGACTTGGGAGGCACTTGTGCTGCAATCACCTCGTAATGATCGCCTTGGACTTGACCTAGGACACCAATATCAAGCTGAAACTGCCGCCGTCCCATTGCTAAAAGTCCCTGCAAACGCTGCTCAAAGCTAAGCTTGGGAGATGAAGCGACTTTATAGAGCGCTCGGATTGCAGCTTCTCCTTCTCGGAGTTCCTTCTCTATCTGCTTGCGATCGGTGATATTAGTGGCAACACCTAAGACGGCTGGCACGTCTGAATCACCAACAAGGAAAGGAATTTTTATGGTTTGAAGGACGTTGACATTCCCTTGAGGGTCTGTTAGAGATTCTTCAGGAATATGTTTGGGCTGTCCGCTGTTGATAACTTGCAAGTCAGCTTCCCGAAATTGGCGAACTTCCTCAGGCGATTGTGCAAAATCTTCATCCTTGTGAGTCAGTATCTCTTCAACTGAGGTGCCGTAAGCCCTTGCCATTGCCTGATTAGCGAGAATAAACTGTCCGTCTTTGTTCTTGGCAAAAATCAGATGAGGGACGAGATCGATCACTTGACGCAGTTTCCGCTCACTCTCTTGCAGTGCTTCTGTCGCTACTCTTTGTTCTACTAAAAGGTGCTTGACCTTAAGAATAAGTTGGTTAAAGGACGTTGCTAAGACACCCACTTCACCTTTAGTAGTCACAAATGCTTGCAAGTCAAAATTCGCTTCCGTAGATGCTTTCTGGGCGACATTAGTTATAACTTTAATGGGTTGAGCGATCGCACGGCTGGTGTAGATGCCTAAAAGAATAGCCGTCACAACGGATAAGAGTAAGCTGGCGACAATAATTTCAAATCGCAGCGCCTCAGCCGCTATTAAGTTGGCTTGTGCCTCTTTACTTTCCTGATAAGCGCCATCAATGACTACCTCTAGGTCATCTCCGAGAGCATCAAACTTGAGCGCAACAGAACCATTGGTGAAATTTAGAAGTAGGTTTCTCGCTTCCTCACGCTTTTCTAAATTTACATAAAGCGGATCGATTTTTCTTAATAGTTCATTTACCTGTTGAAAATATACTTTTGGTACATCTTCATAAGTTTGGATAAAGCTTGGTATATCATGACGATGGTTTGCTAGTTGAGAGTAATCCTGACTCTTGATATAAGATTTAATTTCAAAGAAAACTCGCTCAATTTCACGGGAATGTTCCAAAAAATGAGAGTATTCTGCTCGCAATAGTTCGGGATTCTCTGTCAAAGGAATAAACTGTTGTTGATGCGATCGCGCCTTTAGCACACCAGCTTCCAAACGATGGAGAAGAATCAGTTCTTTTTCGGCAATTTCTTTTTGCTGGGTAGCCTGTTGCTGGTAGTAACCTCCAAACACGAATCCGGCAGAGGTTCCTCCCAAGGCAACACTAAGAACAAGCGCATACCCACAGCTAATCTTGGTACCAATACTGAGACGCTGAGTTAGCTGTTTAAGCCAGCCTAAGGGACTAGATCGAAGCCCTAATGTATCACTTGAAGATGGCTGAACGATTCTTGAGTCAGGCTGGTTGGTCATTTTTGCCTACAGAGAGAAACAAATTGGCAACAATTTACAAATGCTCATAGGGAGTTGCTTCCTAACGTACTACTTTAATCAAAAAAGCAACAGGCGATAGGCTGTTGCCTATCACCCTTATCAAAGAATGAAAATTCCTCTCTTCTACCACCTACCACCTATTTTCTAGATAGATGTAATTTGAATGCACATCAGCTTGGTTGTCGCCAAGAATCAACGAACAAACTTCTGGCGGATACGGGAGACAATAATATCTACCTCTGGTAATTTTAGCTGAGCAGCAAATAGGGCAAAGACGCTCAAACCGACTAGCGCGGCTGAACTCAACTGTAATAGTTGTAGCAATAAAGTCTGAGTACTCCAAAGGTGTTGGAAGCCCCAACTGACACCCCAACTGGCTAACCCAGCAAGTACACTTCCAGCCGTTAAACCCAAAAACGGCAAACCCCACTCTCGCCAAGGTAATCCATGTAACTTCCGATCCAAAAACCAAAGCAGTGCGATCGTTGAAGTAACGTTCACTCCTACCGTTGCTAATACTAAACCGGGTGCGCCAAAACGACTGACAAGTAAATAATCCAGTAAAGCATTCAGGAAGATATTCACAATACTGATCCGAAAGGGTGTATTGCCATCTCCCAAAGCGTAAAATACTCGTACCAAGACATCGCGCCCTAAGTAGAAAAACATCCCGATGCCGTAAGCAACGAGTAATGAGGCAACCAGTTGGGACGCTTCAGACTTAAAGGCTCCGCGTTCATAAATCACCCTGACAATTGGTACAGCCAACGCGATCGCTAAAGCACCGAGAGGCAGCATGGTAAGCGCCGTCAAGAATAATCCTTGACGAATCCGCGCCTTAAGTTCAGTCCAATTTTCGGGAGCCGCTAAGCGAGAAAATAAGGGGAACAGGGGTACTAAAATTACATTGGAAATAATTCCCAATGGCGTTTGTACCAACAACCCTGCATAGTTAATCGCCGCTGCCGCCCCTTGAATGGAAGAGGCAAAATATAAATCGGTGTAGAGGTTAATTTGCAACATCCCAGATGAAAGACTCGCTGGCCCCATCACTCTGAGAACTTCATTGACTCCCGGTAATTTCCAGTTGAATCGCAGACGTAACTTGCCCAAACCCGATCGCCACTGGGCACCAAGCTGCACTAACCACTGCAAAACTGCACCAGCCAATGTCCCCCAAGCCAACACCTTGCCACCGAGTAAAACGTTTTCCGGCGCAGTAATACTCTCCCCAAGTCCCAACGCTAAAATTGCAATGCCGCCAATGACAGTAATACTAGAAAATAAAGGGCTAACCGAGGGCAGCCAGTACATATCAGCAGCATTGAGGGTGCCAAAGCCGATACCGATAAAGCCAGCAAGGATAGCCATTGGAGCCATAATCTGAAGCTGTGAAATTGCGATCGCACGGGCTTGCTGACTTAATTCTGGCCCTACCAAGTCGATGAAAAATCCCGCACCCAGAATTAGAAAGATCGAGACAACAAGTAGTATCGCGCCCACAAGCGTAGTAATCGTTTCGACAATCGGAGCGGCTTCTGATTTGTCGCGCTTGGCAAGTACACTAACAATCGCACTGTGAAACGGGCCATTAATGCCACCCAGTAAAATCAACAAAAAGCCAGGAATGACATAGGCAAAACTGTAAGCATCAAAAGCCGGCCCAACCCCAAAGGCAGCCGCGATTACCTGTTGACGCACTAATCCAAATACTTTACTAATCAGCGTGGCAACTGCCACAATCCCGGCAATGCCAGCCAAGGAGCGAGAAGGCTTCTGCGGATTCGACACAAATTGTTAGTACTTTACTTCAGTAACACATCATATGTATTTAATGCTGAGTTGGGTGCTACTCCTCAGGTAAGATGTGCTAAATGAATTCTCATCCTCCCACAGATACGTTAAATTTGAGCTGTCTAGTTCAACAGAACCGCTTACCTCCCCGACTTCAAGACGAGTGAGCGAAAGCGCGAACAAGGTCTCGCGCCGGGGAGGTAAGCGGGAGGCCGTAGGGACGGAGGCATCCAAACCACTTGCCGTATCTTCACGAGAGTATTAATATAGAACCAATTCGTGAAGGTGTTATGCATCAAACCCTAACCGCCAAATTAAAACTAGAAGTCACGGCTGAGCAAAAAGAACAGCTCGCCCGTACTTCTTTGGCATATAGGGAAGCGCTAAATTACACGTCTGGTGTCGCCTACCAGATGGGTAAAACCTATAACGGCACTAAGATTCAGAAAGAAGTTTATTACACACTACGGGAGAAGTTTAAACTCCCGTCGCAGATGGCTTGTAACGTCCCCCGCCAAGTGGGAGCAACATATAAGTCGTTGCGGACAAAACTGAAGCAGAACGAGGAGGCGACTGCATCAGGTCGTACCAAGAAACGGTACAAGGGATTGGATAAACCACCCAAGTATGTTTCTCGTACCTGTACATTAAACTACCAACGCGACTATTCATTTGTTAAAGACCAGAAAGTGAGTGTTGTCACTCTAGATGGTCGAATCAAAGTGAATTACCAAGGTTACTCCAAGCATCTGGAGATGATTGCTTCTGGAGTCGCCAAAATTGGAGCGGCAAAGCTCTGGTACTCGAAACCCACCAAGACTTACTATTTATTGGTAAGCATGGAGGTGGAGGTTCCAGAATTAGCGCCAACCGATATCAATCGAGTTTTGGGCGTAGATGTTGGGCAACGCTATATTGCTGTTGCCGCAGATACCCGAAACAAGACTCAATTTTTCAGTGGCAAGAAAGTGAGACACAAAGCTTCTCGTTATGTCAAAGCGAGGAAGACTTTGCAGCGTAAAGGCACCCGCAGTGCAACCAAGAAATTAGTTGCATTATCTGGACGGGAGAGACGGTTTATCGCTGACACGAATCACTGCATTGCTTCACAAGTTGTAACACCTAACTCCCTAATTGGATTAGAGAATCTAACCCACATCCGAGAGCGGACAAAACCCAAGAAGAAGGGCGAAAAGGCATCCGCCAAACAGCGTCGAGCTAACAGCAACAAGGCTCGTTGGTCATTTGCAGAGCTACACAGCTTTATTGATTACAAAGCTGTGTTGTCTGGAAGTTTAGCTATGAAGGTAGATGCTCATTACACCTCTCAGGCTTGTCCGTGCTGTGGTCACACATCTAAAGAAAATAGACCCAATAAGGGTCTAACCTTTGTGTGTCAGTCGTGTGGTTATACCCTTCACGCCGATCTTGTGGGAGCTAGGAATATTGCACTTAGAGTGTTGCTCTCTCGGCAAGACTGGGAGAGTACGGGGCGTTTTTCAGCCGTCCCTGGTGCGTCGTCGGACGAAGCCAAAGGTGAGCGCCTTTCGAGGTACTCACAATTGAGGTGGACGATAGATGCAATCTCCACCCTCAGCGAAACGGAGCCGTCAGGCGAAGTGTAGCAGGGTGGAGTCGTTGAAGGAATGAACTGACAGGATGTTGTATTACCAAATGCGATCGCGATCATATCGCCAAGCCGAAATAGCTGAGATAGTAACTTAAAAACAAGATAAATAGGACTTTCACAGACTACTCGTTTACATCGTAGTAGTAAGGTGGGCAGTGCCACCCTACAGGTAGAGGTTATGCGTCAGTCCTGACAAAGCTGTAATGCTGTAATACCCAGAAAGCGCCAAAAGTGTTTGGAAAAGCACTACATGAGGAGAAATAGCTTGAACGTGGATACCTTCGTCCGGCAAATACAAGATATGCAACAGCGTCTTGCTCAAATTCGAGGACGCACGAATGAAGCACCGACGCAACAGCAAATCCCCCCTGATACAACTAACTTTCAAGCTGCAAGTGTTGACGAGCCAGCGCCAACGCTAACCTTAACACAGCAACAGCTAGAAATAATGGTGGCAGCATTCCAGGAACTAAGTGCCACCCTTGAAGAACTGCAAACCACTAACGAAGAACTCTCCTCCTCAAACTTAGAGCTACAGCAAACCAATGAGCGCTTTCACTTGGCAACTAATGCCATCAATTGCATTATCTTCGACTGGGATATCAAGAACTGTCTAGTACACAGAACACAGGGACTTGTAAATGTTTTAGGCTATTGTCCTGAAGAAGCGGAACTTAGCCTCAGTTGGTGGACAAGTCGCATCCATCCAGATGATCGACAACGGGTGAGTCAGGAAATTTCTCAGGCTTTGGCGGGTAGTAGAGAGCTTAGTACTGAATATCGGATTTTGAACAAAGATAATCAGTACCTGTATGTCTGGGATAGAGGCGTAATTATTAGAGATGCAGTAGGACAGGCAGTGCGTGTCGTTGGTAATACGCTGAACATTAATCCTCGTAAGCAAGCACAAATCGCCCAGTGCGAGAGCGAAGAACGTTTATCTGCTATTGCTGCCAATATCCCCGGTTCGGTTTATCGAGCTGTGCTGCATCCTGATGGGAGGATGTCTTTACCCTATATCAGCGCTGGAGTGCAAAAACTTACAGGGTTATCGCCAGATGAGCTGATAGAAGCACCGGAGCAATTATTCGCTACAGTTCACCCGGATGATCGATCGCACTTCGAGCAAGTCATGAAATCGGGTTACGAAACGCTTCAGTCAGTTCAGCATGAGTTTCGCATCATCACAACATCAGGTGAAGTGAAATGGATTCAAGATAGTGCTTGCTATTTCCGACGAGAGAATGGTGATGTGGTTGCAGATGGCGTAACACTCGACATTACAGAGCGAAAACATTCAGAACTATTACTACGTGAGAGTGAACAGCGCCTTCTAACAATTTTAGATAGCTCACCCACCAACGTTTATTTAAAAGATTTGCAAGGAAAATACCTGCTGTTTAATCAGGAATGCGAAAAAACACTACGCCTCAAGCGAGAGCAGGTAATTGGCAAAACGGACGATGAAATTTTACCAGAAGCGATCGCTCACTCCTTAGTCACTAATGATCAAGAGGTACTTAGAACCCTAACGCCTCTAACAAGAGAGGAAATACTACCTGGGGAGGCGGGTATCCAAACCTTTATTAGCGTGAAATTTCCACTGCTTGATACGGCTGGTGTTCCTTATGCAATTTGTGGGATGTCCACTGATATTAGCGATCGCAAAAAGGCAGAACAAGCTCTACAACAACTCAATCAAGAGCTAGAAGAGCGAGTTAAAGAACGAACTGAATCTCTAGAACAGAGAAATCAGCAACTCCTGAGTAAGATAGCCGAACATCAACAAACCCTTGAGGCATTAGGGCAGAGTGAACAACGGTTCTCACAACTTGTAGCGAATGTGCCAGGAATAATCTACCAATTCCTCCGGCGCACTGATGGCTCAATGTCTTTCCCATACATCAGTTCTGGATGTCGTGAAATTTTTGAATTAGAGCCTGAATTGATTGAAGACGATGCAATGGCTCTAATTAAATTGATTCACCCAGATGACAGTGTAAGTTTTGAGGAGTCTGTTGTTACATCCATTGCAACCTTGCAGCCTTGGAAGTGGGAAGGACGGTTTCTTACAGCTTTAGGAAAACTCATCTGGCTATCTGGTGCTTCTCGTCCCCAGCAACAAGCAAACGGAGATATTCTTTGGGATGGCTTGTTGATGGATATTACTGAGCGTAAGCACACTGAAGGGGCATTACGTCAGAGTGAGGAGCGCTTCCACCAGATTACAGAAAATATTAATCAAGTTTTCTGGATCATTACTCCAGATTTGAGCCAGACACTCTACGTGAGTCCTGCTTATGAAAAAATTTGGGGTAAAAGCTGCGCTTCGCTGTACGAAAATCCTAGATCTTGGACAGCCAGCGTCTATCCAGAGGATCGGGAGTATTTAACGAATAGTCTTGAGAGACAACTTCGGGAAGAATACGACATTGAGTATCGAATTGTACAACCGAATGGAGCAATTCGTTGGATACGCGATCGCGGTTTTCCAGTTTGGGATGAGACAGGGAAAATTCAACGACTTGTCGGGTTTGCTGAGGATATCACTGAGCGTAAGCAAGTTGATGAAGCTCTCTCAACTAGCAAAGAACGCTTCCGTACTGCCGTCGAGACGATGCTCGATTGTTTTGGGATTTATACAAGCATTCGTGACGAATCAGGACAAATCCAAGATTTCCGAACCGAATATCTCAATCCCGCTGCTTGTGAAAGTGACAGGGTAGTGATGGAAGAGGTAATTGGCAAAAGGCTTTGTGAGTTGCTTCCCAATCACCGCGAATCAGGATTGTTTGACGAGTACGCAACAGTAGTAGAAACAGGCAACCCGTTAATCAAGGAAGATTTAATTTATGAAGACACTTATGGAGAAGCGAAACTAAGTAGAGCTTACGATGTCCGGATTGCTAAACTTGGTGACGGTTTTGCCGCTGTCTGGCGAGATATTACAGAGCGTAAACAGGCAGATGATGCTTTGCGAGAGAGTGAAGAGCGGTTCCGTCAACTAGCGGAAAATATTAATCAAGTCTTCTGGATGGGTTCTCTTCAACCGTTGAAAATCGTTTACGTCAGTCCAGCTTATGAAGTGATTTGGGAGCGTACTTGCGAAAGCTTATATCAAGAGCCAAGGTCTTGGTTAGATGCCGTTCATCCACAGGATTACGATTACGTTGTTGCGGCTGTTCAGAAACAGGCTGAAGGAAATTATGACATCGAGTATCGAATTATAAGGTCTGATGGGTCAATTCGTTGGATACGCGATCGCGTAATTCCTATACGTGATGAACAAGGGTTAGTTTACCGATTGGCTGGCATTGCCGAAGACATTACAGAGCAAAAACAGAGGGCAGTGGAAATTAGCAACGCCCTCCAAAAAGAACGGGAACTCGGTGAACTCAAATCAAGCTTCGTTGCAATGACAAGTCATGAGTTTCGTACTCCTCTAGCAACCATTCAATCCTCGGCTGAACTATTAGAACGCTATCAACAAAAGTTATCAGCCGACAAACAAGTAATACATCTCAAACGTATTCAAACGGCTGTTGAACGCATGACTCAGATGTTGAATGATATTCTGATCATCTCCGAAGTCGAAGCTGGAAAACAGGAATTCAACCCACAACCGCTGAACTTAGTAAAATTTTGTCGCGATTTGGTAGAAGACCTACAACTTTCAGCAAAAAAACAACAGCTAATCATCTTCACTCATCAAGGGGACTGTCAAGAACAAGACGCAGCTTCTCCAGAAAGTAAAGACTTAAATAACGTTCAACACGAAAAGGCAGATAGTAGAAGGCAGATGGCAGAAGGGATTTATCCTGAAGCGGATAGCACGAACATAAGAGCGACGGATTCGGAGCAATGGATTCAATCCCCTTCTGCTCAGAACATAAAGCCCTCTGCCTCCCTTCTTCTGCCTTCTCGTGAATATCGACTTGATGAAAAATTGCTACGACAGATTCTTAGCAATTTACTTTCAAATGCCCTGAAATATTCTCCTGCTGATAGCACCGTTCAGTTTAATCTTTCATTCCTGGACAACAAAGCAATCTTCCGAATTGAAGACCAAGGTATTGGGATTCCGCAGGAAGACCTATCCCGCTTATTTGAATCGTTCCATCGGGCTACCAATGTTGGAACAATTCAAGGTACAGGGTTAGGTTTAGCGATTGTCAAACAGTGCGTGAACTTGCACGGAGGAGAAATCACTGTTGAGAGTGAAGTGAATCAAGGTACTACATTCACGGTAAGACTACCTTTAAATCACTAAACATCAATATCTGTTGTTTTCTGAATTAAAACTTAGTAAAAGAAAATTAGTGACTTCTCCGGATAAGGTAACTTAACATTAGATAGTTGGTAGTGATGCTAAATTCATTTCAGTAAGAGTGCTTCACCTTGAAGGCGCTATAGCGTAGCGCTAGCCTAGCCCTTGTCAAAGGCTAGAGTAGACACTTCGTTGTGACAAACGCTAGGGTAATGGCTGTGAGAATTATCAATTGAGCGCTTCAAAGGGAATCTTAGGCGAAAAACAGTTAGCCTAAATCTACAAGTTGAATGGGTTTATTGCTTATTCCTGTTTCTATTTATCAAAGGGTGTCCAGTAATGATAAAAGCTATTCACGTAGAATTAGCCCTAAAAGAATGGATACTGAATCTTTCTACGCAGAGCTACCTGTTTTAGATAACTTCCTGGATATTACTACTTCCAAAAATTTTAAATCTGTACCCAACGATTGGTATGTAATAATTACTGACATTATTGGTTCTACTAAAGCAATAGAATCAGGAAAATATAAAGCTGTCAACCTGATTGGAGCTTGTTCTATCGTTGCGGTCTTAAATATAGCTAAAAACCTAAAAATTCCCTTTATATTCGGTGGTGATGGTGCAGCAATCTTGATTCCACCTTCCCTATTTATTAAAAGCAAATATGCTCTTTTAGCAACACGTCATCGGGCAAAACTAGAATTTAATATGGATTTGCGGGTAGGAGCAGTTCCTGTTGTAGATTTGCTCAAAGCAAACTATGAAATCAAAGTCGCTAAACTGAGAGTTTCTGAAAACTATTACCAAGCTGCTTTTACGGGCGACGGTTTGAGCTACGCTACTCAATTGATCAAACACCCAGAAACAGCTAGTCTTTACAACTACTATGAACCTCCCGATCCGAATATAAAAGTAGATTTCTCTGGTTTAGAATGTCGTTGGCAGGATATTCCCAGCAAACACGCAGAAACTGTGAGTTTAATTGTTAAAGCCATATCTGAAGATAACGAAGTCAACAATAAAGTTTATCGAGAAGTTATCAAAAAAATTCAAGCCATATATGGCAGAGAAGAGACTTTACATCCAATTGCAAAAAAATACCTTAAGCTTGCTTTTAGTTATAATTACTTAGAAGCAGAAACTAGACTAAGGGCGAAAAGTAATAATTTCTGGCATCAACTAATTTACTTTCAAAAAATAAGATTAGAGAACATCTTGGGTTGGATTTTGATGACGTTTAAAGTTCAGTTACAAGATGTTGATTGGGGATTTTATAAGGAAGGTGTTCTTGCTGCAACGGATTATAAAAAGTTTGATGATATGTTACGAATGATTATTTCTGGAAACCAGGAGCAACGAGAAAAATTGGTCAGCTATTTGGAGAAAAAATACAGAAATGGCAATTTGGTGTATGGGCTACACTCTTCAGATCGGGTACTAATGACCTGTCTCGTATTTGAGCGTAATGGACGCCAAGTACATTTTGTTGATGGTGCAGATGGTGGCTATGCCACAGCGGCTAAGTCGATGAAGCAACGCATCAACAGCAAGCAACCATCTACGGGTGTATTCTTGTGATTGAGAATTGGATTTATCGTTTAAGCTACCTTACACCTGAGGGATGATTCAGGTCAATAACCCGGAACCCCTTTGGGTTGGTATCAACACCGCGCTTCCAAATCGAATTATCAAGTTAGCTTGGAGCAAAAGCGATTTCCTGAGTTAGCCAATTTGCTTCAACGATAGTGTCACAAGGACGAAAACCTTAAAAATTTGGGTGTGATATAACCCAGATAGCCTAAAAGGGCTTAAACCAAAAGGACTCCTTACTAATGACCCAGCAAATCCGGGGAATGTTTGTTTGTCTGTTACTGTTGAGTACCATTGTTGGCTGCGGGAAGACAACGCCTGAGGCGACCACAACACCTCAAAGCAATCAAGGGAGGACAACATCTCAATCACAGACAGCCCCTCAAGACGGCTGGAAAGAAATTGCTGGACAAGGAGTTACGTTGTCGCTACCCGCTAACTATGAGGGCGGCAACCCTAGTACTGACATTGATGAAATTACTCAAAAGTTAAAAGCGATCGCACCTAGTTATGCTCAAGGTATGGAGGTGATTAAACAAAACCCGGAGGCGATCGCGTTACTCGCCTTTGACCCGCAAAGTGGTAAATCGGGATTTCTGACGAACGTCAACATTACCAAGGAAGACGTTCCTCAGGACGTGACGGTTGAACAATACCTGAAAGCGGCTAGCCAACAGATTGCTAATCAGTATAAGGTTCTAGAGCAAAAGGTCGTGCCTCTCGATCAGTATCAAGCTGGACGAATTATGGCAGAAGCGAAGGCTGGAGAAATAACCATTAAACAGCTATTCTATGCTGTAAAAAATGACACGAAGTTTTGGTTGGTAATGTATTCCACAACTAGCGCTGAATTTGACCAGCGTTTGCCCAATTTTGAACAAAGCATTCGTACCTTTAAAGTTTCTCAATAGGATAGAAAACAGGGGGTTAGGGATGAGGTCAACGTGCAGCTAAAGCAGGTCATCATTGTTCACAAAGCCGGAGATTCCCAAGGTCGCGCTTGGGCCGAAAAATGCGCTCGGCAACTAGAAAAACGTCAGTGCCACGTTTTAATCGGACCGAGTGGCGCAAAGGATAATCCTTACCCAGTTTTTTTAGCCTCTGCCATGGATCAGATTGATTTGGCGATTGTTCTGGGTGGTGACGGCACAGCACTCGCTGCCGCAAGACATCTTGCACCAGAAGGAATCCCAATCTTAGCCGTGAATGTCGGGGGACATCTGGGATTTTTGACAGAACCGCTAGAGAAATTTACAGACACTGAACTTGTTTGGGATCGACTCCAGGAAGACCGTTATGCACTCCAACGGCGGATGATGGTGCAAGCGACTGTATTTGAGGGCGATCCACGTAGTGCAAGATCTACTTCACCCACCAATCTGGAACCTGTAAGCGATCGCTTCCTCGCACTCAATGAAATGTGCATCAAACCCGCCTCCGCTGATCGCATGATTACCTCTTTTCTTGAGATGGAAATCGATGGGGAAGTTGTCGATCAGTATCAGGGAGATGGGCTAATTATCGCTACCCCTACTGGCTCGACTTGCTACACCATTTCTGCCAATGGACCAATTTTGCACGATGGGATGGAAGCCCTCATCGTAACGCCGATTTGCCCCTTAAGCCTCTCTAGCCGTCCAATAGTCTTACCTGCTGGTTCCGTCGTCAGTGTCTGGCCGTTGGCTGACTATGAGTTGAATACAAAACTTTGGATGGATGGTGTCCTGGCAACCTCCATCTGGCCCGGACAACGAGTAGATGTTCGGATGGCGAATTGCTACGCAAAGTTTATTATCTTGCGAGAAAGCTATTCCTATTACCAAACATTACGGGAAAAGCTGCAATGGGCTGGTGCAAGAATCCATTACAGCAACAATCATCGCAACTAAGGAGTTCAGGAGTTCAGGAGTTCAGGAGTTCGGAGTTCAGTCCTTTTTAAGGTTGGGTTGTGTGCCTCAACCCAACCTACGTTATTCAAGATGTAACCAAAAGGCACATCAGCTTAGAACGTTCTAATCGAGTTCTCTAATTTCGCCATAGCTGTTCATGGAATACTCAATCTGCAACAGCAAGCGTTCTTTACTCGTTGGCAACGTCCCTTTGTGGAAGCAGGTCGAATCCTCCGCAAAACCTAAACCGGCTGCTCCACAAATCGTTACCACCTTATCTGCACCATAGCAAGAAACAATCTCTTGGTCATCCTTACTCGCACAGCGCAAACCTAGCAGTTGGTGGAGAAACTTCTTATTCTTGTGAGTGCCCCGAATCAAGATATGAGGACCTGCTGAAAGATCGACATCTGTTAAATAAAAGAAAAACTTGATGAACCGATAGTCATCTAGGTCATAGTGATACACCTGCGCCGCCTTTAGCTGATCATTGAGTGTGGCTTCTACCGGAAAACTCCACCACAACTCTGTCGCCATGTGTACCGGAGGCGCACCTAAAAACTTCGCTGCGATCGCGAGCAACGTTGGGTCAGTTTCTAGACGCTTAACCACCTCACACTTTTTCAAGTTGTGCAAATAGCTTCCTAAACGAATTTGTTGACCCAACTCTGCTTGGGCTTTTTCTTTCTCAGGGTAATAAAAGCCGAGTTTCGAGTCTCGATTAGCAAAGCAAAGTGTTGAGTTAGCAAAATCCCGAATTTCCTTCACAACGCTGGGAGGAAGATTAACCCCCGTGCCATAACTATCCGTGTTCAAACCAGATACTACCGCATCCACATCGACATTTTGAAATACGGTAGGCTGTGCCTGACTTAGTTGATAGGTATTCTCTGCTCGTTGGAAAAATAAACTAATGGCATTGCGAATTAGCTCAAACCGACCAATTTTACGCAACCAAAACAATCCCGGCTTTTCTACAAGACACTGATAGTTTTTCTTGCAGTAATCAGAGAGCTTCGATAAGAAATTGGGATATGTTTGAACTACAGTCGTCATTTGTTTTGAACTTCCTTCCATTTATTCACGTGTTAGCAAGCAACTCACCACAATTCAACAGAAGCGCTTGAACCGCTTCTGCTACATAGCTGAATGTTGCTTTCGATAAGCCTTAACTTTCCGTACTGACTACTACATGCTCTTAGACTCAAGTGCAAACAATCGTTGACAACAAACGGGTAGGGCTTACGTGTTAGTTATTAAGCTCTTTGAACCTCTTGTTCATCATAATCTAGAGGTAGAAGCATCTGCCAATAGATAGACATTTATTTTACTTATTCTTTATAACTATTTTATTTCTTCGAGGAAATGATAAAGTTTTGAAGCTTTATTATTATCAAAGATTAAAAATAGCTGAATAAGTGGTTGGATAGTTCAGCCATAGCACCCCAGCCTTATAAGGAGATTGAGTTTTTGATACGGCAAGCATGGTATCCACATCTTGCTAAGACTTAAAAGTGCCGTAGCGCTGATTATAATTCATAGGTTTTTCTCCTATTTTGGATAAAACCTCATCTAAACTTCTCTTTAATTTTCCTTTTTTTCTGACCCTGCTGCCTCCGCAAAATCACTTAAATTATGTACGATAACTGGCTGGTCTTAAAAGTCTGTCTTTTCGACTAACAACAGCATTCTGTAAAGAATATTCCCTTTACAAAATACATGAGGGCAACCTCAGTGCAGCATTGCGGAAATCACTATGCCGTTGAAATCCCCTCATCTGCTGCAATGAACTGCTTACGGGACTTAGACAAAAATTAAGCCCAAATAAACCCTAAACTGGCTTTGTAAGCAGCAAACACGTCACGATTTAGGTTCAACCAATCAAAAAATCGAAAAGACATAGCTGTTCT
>NZ_JACJNU010000039.1:0-11857 GCF_014849525.1 Microcoleus sp. FACHB-SPT15
AGGGGGCATGGCGGCAGGAGTTGTCTCTTTCATCGCTCAAACCTTAACGTAAAATATCTGCCCTGCCTGGATTATACCTTTATTGCTTGTTGATTTTCGTTTAAGTCCCGTTAGGAAGAGGTCTAGTATTCAGACAGGGTTACCATCTCTCGCACGTTACCACGCACACCACCCACACCCTGAGCAAACTGGCGATCTTGCTGATGAACCACCATCGGCATCCCATATTTTGGTGCCATAATAATTACGCCAAAGCGATCAATGCGTAACTGGGGTAGAAGTCGCAGTCGGTAACGTTGTAAAAGCATTGCCAGTACAATTTTGATCTCCATCATCGCAAAGGCTGCACCGATGCAAAGGCGCTGACCAGCACTGAAGGGATTGTATTCATAGGGCGTAGGTTCGATTGTCTCCCAGCGCTGTGGGTTAAATGCCTCAGGATTGGGATAGAGTTCAGGCATATGGTGGGTATGGTAAATGCTGACAAATACCTCCGTTCCCTGGGGCAAAGCATAGCCTCCAAGTTCAGTGGGTTTTGAGGTGACACGCCCATTCCACGGTACTGGTGGCAAGACTCGCATACTCTCTTTGATGACTCGCTCCAACAACGGCAACTGTTGCAACTGCTCAATGGTTGGGGCTTCACCCTGTAGAACACTCTCTAGTTCATCAAGCAAGTCAGCAGCTACCTCTGGGTGCTGCGAGAGGAGAAACAGCGTCCAAGTCAGGGCATTGGCGCTAGTCTCGTGACCAGCAGCAAAGATTACGCTAACATGACCAAGCAGTTCATCCTCGCTCAGTCCGACACCACTCTCCGCATCACGAGCCTGAAGTAGCATTGACAGTACATCCCCATCATCTCTATCTGCCGCCCGTTTTCGCGTAATGATCGCACGCATCTCTTCATCAAGTTGCGCCATCAGATCAAGCAAGCGGTGGTAGGGCAAGCCTGGTAAGTCAAAGGGCAATAAAGCGATCGCAGGTCTTCCTAATAGACTTAAGACATCCTGTATGAGTCTCCCGGTATTGCCGCCGCTTTCACTAATGTCACAGCCAAATAGCGTCTTGGTTGCTATACGCATCGTGAGGAGTCGCATTACCTCAGCAATGTCACAAGATTTATCAATTGCCATTTGGTCAAGTATGGATTGAGTGATAGCAACCATATCGTTGCGATAAGACTCGATCCGTTGTTTATGAAAGGCTGGCATCAGAAGCTGGCGATGCTGTTGGTGCTGATCACTATTGACACCAAATAACCCTACAGCAAAATGCTTCAGGGGTTCAGTGCGTGGTGAAACGTCTTTCTTGAGGTACAACTTCCCTGTTAAGGCATGTTTGTAGTAAATCTCATGCTGGGTTGAGACTTGGCGAACCAGTTCCGATCCATAGGCGAACACAGTACCAGGACAATTGGGAAGCGGTGAATAGATATTGGTGCCCCCACCTTCTACCAGGGAGACGACTGAACCATAGGTTTGGAAGAGCTTTTGGGTGTAGCCGATTGAGTCTTTAGCGAAGAGAAACACATTGGCGGCACGCCCAAAGATTGGTGCTGGAGGAGGACCAGGGACTTTTAGACCAGACTTGTATGTGGTCACTGTCATCGTTGTCTCCTTGGGTGGGAAAATCTAATTAGGACAAGTGTGTTTTTAGTCGTTTTGACCTAAGCGTAACGCTATGTGACAGGTTTGCTGCAAAAACTTTTAAGCTTCTAACGCCAACTAGTATCTGAAGAACCACAAGTTCTAACTCCTGACCTAAAGATCGATGCTCAAGCAAGTCTGGTCTGAACATTGTTAGGCTGGAAATAGTCCCCAGTGGCTACATACAAGGAGTAATGGTCTTGAAGAATCAATATTCACAAAATTGGCAAGCATTAGTCGGGGGGATTTTAGCAGCAGCACTCCTTCTTCTGAGCTTTAGTTCCTTTGTGATCATCAACCCAGGTCAGGCAGGTGTAATCAGCATCTTGGGTAAAGCTAGGGATGGAGCTTTACTAGAGGGCATCCACATCAAACCGCCACTGATTTCAACTGTAGATATCTACGATTTGACGGTGCAAAAGTTTGAAGTCCCAGCGCAGAGTTCTACCAAGGATTTGCAGGATTTGTCCGCTAGCTTTGCGATCAACTTCCGTCTCGATCCAATGAAGGTTGTTGAAATTAGAAGGAAACAAGGCACGTTGCAGAATATCGTGTCGAAAATTATTGCACCTCAGACACAGGAATCTTTTAAAGTTGCGGCGGCAAGAAGAACTGTTGAAGAAGCGATTACCAAACGGGAGGAACTCAAGCAAGACTTTGATACGGCTTTAGGCGATCGCTTAGATAAGTACGGCATCATCATACTTGATACCAGCGTTGTTGACCTGGCGTTCTCCCCAGAGTTCTCCAAGGCAGTTGAGGAGAAACAAATTGCTGAACAAAGAGCGCAAAGAGCGGTTTATGTAGCACAGGAAGCGGAACAAGAAGCGCAAGCAGACATCAATCGTGCTAAAGGAAGGGCAGAAGCTCAACGCCTTTTGGCTGAAACCCTCAGAGCGCAAGGCGGTCAGCTCGTTCTTCAGAAAGAAGCGATCGAAGCTTGGAGGCAAGGCGGTTCTCAGATGCCAAATGTCCTAGTGATGAGCGGTGACTCAAATAGCAGTGTGCCATTTCTCTTCAACTTGGGTAATTTTCAGCAACCGTCTATGCCTGAGTAGCCAATCGCTGATTTGCCGTCACTTAGCATACGTCTGAGGTGAAGACACTGGAAACCGCAGATAAACGTGGATCAATTTAAGAATTGTCTGCCTTTATCTGCGGTAAAAAATTGACTGGGAAGAGAAGTCAGAGGGGTGCATCCCATTTTTGCAGAAATAAGTCATTGTGGGGTGGGCATCCTACCCGCCCTTTAGCTTTGACAGGCTTTCCAGCCTGTCCCACAAGAAAATGTATTTGCACAATTGAGATGCTCCCACCCAGAGGGTATATTGCAGATGTCCTACAACTAACAGCGTTCCCTTAATTTCTTGAGCTACTATAACCAGCAGCACAATGCCTTTCCCCTGAAATATCTCAATAAGTTGGAGAAGCAGATTCTTGCTTGCCCCTACTTTGCAGTAAACAACCTAAACCGCGACTTTGTAGGAACTAAGGGATTTTCAGTTGTTTTCCAGCGTTCAGGATTAGGCGAAGTCGAACAACGCTTTCCCTTCTTCAAAACGTATCTAAGTGTTGCTCTACAATCAACGTGCAACGCCTTCTATCTCAATCCACTGCTACTAACAACGGGTTCTCGCGTAGACCCCCACATTGACCGGAGTTTGCGCTCCTACTGCAAAACTATTGAGCCGCCAGCGATTGTCAGCGTCCTTTATGTTCAGGTGCCACCAGTTCTCCAAGGAGGGGAATTGGTACTACGCCACAATAAACGCCAAGTCGGTCAAATCCGCCCTCAATTGAACACGTTGCTGTACTTTCAGGGTGATTTGACTCATTCGGTTAATGAAGTCACAACTCCAGGAACTCGCCTCAGTTTAGTTTGTGAACAGTACAGCTTGAGCGAAACTGAACTTCAAGAGATTCCGGAGTTTACCCTTGAGTCTAGGGCAATTCAATCGAAGGGTAAAAGAAAAAGGGTCAAGGAATCTGTCTGACCTTTACCCCTCTCCCCTGCCGGAAATGGTTCTACCCGTGTGGGTCGGGTCGCTAGGGACTGAGACAAGCAGAAGCACCCATTTTTTCACTTCGTTATGATGATTTCTTCCCAACGGTTTTAAGGAGTTACGACTAACGAGTGAAAGTTGAGTATCCCAGAACAAAGTACGCTTAGATTCATGGAAAATAGCTTATTTGATAAAACTTTCCGAGACAGTGAGGGCAATATTGTTATTGCTCAACCACCAAATCTGCCGCTTTTGGTTGGAATTACAGCAACTGTACTCACATTAATTGTGAAAAGTGGCAACATCCATACAGGTCTAGACGCAATAGCTTTTGGCTCTTTGTTTACTTGGGCGTGGCAGGAGCTATTCGAGGGCGTTAACTACTTTCGTCGAGCGCTAGGTTTACTCGTGCTGATTGGTTTAATCGCATCGAGGTTCCCCAACAACTTCTGAGTGTTCATCTGCTGTTGAGCATTCTTAGAGAGAGCAAGGAAAACAAAAAAGCGGATAGCTGATAGCTGACAGCTTTCTGCCACATCGCAACTACTCTCTGATCGCCTTCATCCTTACCTTAGTAGGAGGGGGTGAAGCCGTTGGTGCCTTGCCGTTGGTGCCATTGCCATTAGTCCTGAATAACTGCCGGAACCGCTTATCCTCTGCAATTGCCTCAAAATCAGGGTCAGTTTTTGCCTCTGCTCGATGGCTGGGATTTAGCTTAATTGCCTTCTCCAGGTTTTCAACAGCTAACTTTCCTTGTCCTTGTAGGGCATAGCAAGCAGCTTTGTTGTAATAAGCCTTAGCGAAATCGGGTTGAATCGCTAAAGCGCGATTAAAGCTATCTAGTGCCGCGTCATCACGCTCTAGATTAATAAGCATATCACCCCGGTAGTTCCAGGCTTTGTAGGAGTCAGGATTGAATTCAATCACTTTGTCAAAAGAAGCAACAGCGTCTTCGTATCGTTCTAATGTCCCTAAAGCTAAGCCTCGATTCAACCAAGCCACAGCATCATCAGACTGAGCCTGAACCGCTTGATCAAAGGACTTGAACGCCTCCTCATGCCGTTGTAATGTTCCTAGAATCACCCCACGATTGACCCAGGCTTCATGATAATCAGGTTTGAGTTCAAGGGCTTTGTCAAAAGACGCGATCGCATCTTCAGGGCGCTTCATCCGCCCCAAAGTCATGCCTCGATGTAGCCAAGTTTTGTAGTCGTCCGGTTGGATTTGCACTGCTTTGTTGAAAGCTGCGATCGCTCCTTCATAGCGCCGTAATTCTTTCAGGGCAAGTCCTCGGTAGTACAAGCTATCAGCATGATCAGGTTCGAGTTCAAGTGCTTTGTCAAACGAGCCAATCGCTTCCTCGTACTGTTGTAATTCCCATAGAGCAACACCCCGTTGATACCAAACATGATGGTGATCGGGTTTAATATCAAGGGCTTGCTCGTAGTTTGCGATCGCTTCTTTGTAGCGCCCTTGAGACAATAACTCATTCCCCTGATTGACGTAATCGTCTGGGTTCAGGAATAACTGAGGATGGTTAGATTTGAGGCGTTCCAGTTGTTCCGTCAAATCTTGGATTTTCTCAGTCACTTCCGGGACAACTGCCTCTGTAATCGAGGCGGCTGAAAGTTCAGCCAGTTGCTTCAAGATTTGCTCCTTCTGGGTTTGAGCATCCGAGGCAACTTCAGAAAGCTCTGCCGCCAGTGTAGTTTCCAATTTGTCTAAATTCTGAAGCGTTAGATCCTTGCGAGATTGAATTTGCGATTGCAATTGTGAAACTTGAGTTGTCACCTCAGTTTCTATTTGTTTTAAGCTCTGGAGAGTTTGCTCTCTCCGTTCTTGAACTCCTGAGTGCGACGTTGAAACCTGAGTGGTAAACTCGGTTTCTTGAGTTTTCAGGTTCTGGAGAATCTGAGCCATCTGCTCTTGAACCTGTGCCTGTAATTGGGCAAATTGAGCTGTGACTTCAGTCTCTATTTGTCTTAAGCTTTGTAGAGTTTGCGTCTGCTTTTCTTGAACCCCTGAGTGCGAGGCTGAAACCTGAGTGGTAAACTCCGTCTCCCGATTTTTCAGGTTCTGGAGTGTTTGAGTCATTTGCTCTTGAATCTGGGACTGGAGTTGGGCAAATTGAGCTGTAACTTGAGTCTCTACTTGTTCTAAGCTCTGTAGAGTTTGCTCTCTTCTTTCTTGAACTCCTGATTGTGAGCTTGAAAGCTCTGAGCTAAACTCAGTTTCTTGAGTTTTCAGATTTTGGAGAATCTGAGCCATCTGCTCTTGAATATGCGATCGCGATTGTGAGAGTTGAGTCGCTATCTCACTGCCTAATTGTTCCAAATTCTGAAGAGTTACATCCCTCTGCTGTTGAGCTTTTTGTTCGGCTTCGGCTTGAATTTCAGCAAGCTGAGGGGAGAACTCAGTCTGTAGCGTTCTGAGGTTTTGCAGAATTATATCTCGCTGCTTTTGCGCCTCTGACTGAAGTTCACTCAGTTGAGCCACAAACTCAGTTTCTGATGTTGCTAGGTTCTGTAGGACAGCCTCTTTCTGTTTTTGAAGATCAGACTGGTGTTCCGTAAACTGAGGGGTAAATTCGGCGCTTAATGCTTCTAGATTCTGGAGGATTAAGTCTCGTTGCTGTTGAACATTTGCCTGGAGTACAGATAGTCCAGCTTCAAACTCGGTTTCTGATTGCTTCAAGTTCTGTAAGAGAGCCTCTTTCTGGGCTTGAACATCTCCCTGAATGGCAGCAAGTTCTGGGGCAAACTCAGCGTTTGCTTTTTCCAGGTTTTGGAGAATTAACTCTTTGTGGTGTTGGACATCTGAATGCAGTTCAGAGAGTGCCGCCGCAAATACTCTCTCTGAGGTTTGTAGGTTTTGTAGGATAGTATCTTTCTGTGCTTGGACATCTGCCTGAATGACAGAAACTTCCGGGGCAAACTCTGCACTGAGTTTTTCTAGATTCTGGAGGATTAAGTCCCGTTGCTGTTGAACAGTTGCCTGGAGTTGAGACAGTTGAGTAGCAAACTCCGTTTCTGATGTGGCTAGGTTCTGTAAGACAGTATTCTTCTGCGCTTGAACATCTTCCTGAATAACAGAAAGTTCTGGAGCAAAATCTGCGCTGAGTTTTTCTAAGTTTTGAAGAATTAAATCGCCTTGCTGTTGAGCAGTTGCCTGGAGTTGGGACAGTTGAGCCGCAAACTCGGTTTCTGATGTGGCTAGGTTCTGTAAGACGGCATTCTTCTGCGATTGAACATCTTCCTGAATAGTAGAGAGTTCTGGGGCAAAATCTGCGCTGAGTTTTTCTAGGTTTTGCAGGATTAAGCCTTTTTGGTGTTGAGCATCTAAATGCAGTGCCGAGAGTGCTGATGCAAAATCATTTTCTGAAAGTTCTAGATTCTGTAGGACGGTATTCTTCCGGGCTTGGACATCTTCCTGAATAGCAGCAAGTTCTGGGGTAAATCCTGCGCTTAGTTGTTCTAGGTTCTTTAAAATTAAGCCTTTTTGTTGCTGGGCATCTATGTGCAGTTCAGAAATTCTCGCCGTAAATTCTGACTCTAATTTTTCTAGCGCTTGTTTAGCCTCTTGGATTTGCGACTCTAGTTCAGTTAACGCTTGTTTCTTAGACTGAGATACTTCCGAGAGAAGCTGGGATAAATGTTCTCGTTTTGACCCAAGCTCTTGTTGAAAATTTTCTGCCTCAGTATTAATCTCATCGCCAATTTCTTCCGTCTCTTGGAGGAGGGTTTGAGCTTGTTGATTGGCACTCTTGATCTTACCTTCCAAGTCTCCTACTTCATTCAGGTGAGTTCTCACAAGCTCTGCAACTTCTCGAATCACCGCCCGCCGCAACAGGAACAAGGCAACGAGTGATCCAGCTAAAAGCAGTGCCAAGGTTGCCAGCATAATGTTGAAGAGAGTTGTTGTTCGGCTAAAGGCGCGATTTGCCTCGACCTGAACCTGTTCGCTCATACGCCTTTCTTCTCGCAATTGCTCCAGTTCTTGCCGCTCCTGATTTGAAATTACTGAGGTGGGGGTTGATTCAGGGGCGTTAGGGTTGGCAGACTGGGCATTGGCAAGGTCAACAGACAGTAGGAAAGTTGAAAGGATGACACTGCATTGCGCCAGCCATGCGAAGATACCTAGATTCTTGTGCTTCATGAGAACTCCCTTTGCCTGTTGGTCAGGTTTGGCGATCGCTTACAGAAATCACCAGAAATTTAGTGACTTTAGTACTAGGATATATGCTGCGTTTGCCAATCGGAGTTCATTCGCCTGCTCCCGACTTCGGGGAGTACGAGGACAGCGCTTTCAAGAGCTGACGCAAGTTCCAGAAAGTGCGATGAGCTTGTTCTCAGTAGCGTCGGTGCATTCTGGGGCTTTGTAGCAGCTCTTATTCTGTAAGATTTCTTCACAGCATCGACTTGGCAAACAGAGCTGAAATTTACGATTTTTGACAAGACTTATGCCACAACTCTATTCCTAGGGTGCATTATTTAACGAACCCTACTACTTTGCTAATAAAGCTTAGATTTATGATTGTTATGTTGTTCCGACCACAAAGATCAGAGCAGTACTAGAAAATCTCAATAAAATTCCTCGTCAAGCAGCCGTGTAGCCACCATCGACAAATAGCACTGCACCTGTAACATAAGATGAGGCATCTGAGGCTAAAAAGACAACTGGACCAACCAACTCCTCCGGTTTACCCCGACGAGCCATCGGTGTGAACGTTTCAATCTGCTGCTGCTTTTCGGGCTTGTCATGCTCCACATCGGCACCACGCATAATATTTTCAAAATAACCTGGCGCAATGGCGTTCACGCGAATTTTCTTAGGTGCCCACTCAATAGCCATCATTCGAGTCAGTTGGTTGATGCCGCCCTTGGCAGCACCATAGCCCTCTTCTGTCACTCTCCGGTTTTTCCTATTATTAATATTTTCTACAAAGGAGGTGTATTAGGGAATACAGCGTTTGCCCATCTAATTTTGGCAATTTCCCTACTCGGATCAATTTCTATGAAGGAAAAAGTCTGCGATCGCCTACCATAGGTTAGTTCTAGACTTCAGCAATGGCAAAAGTTTTCGGAGAGTGACAGAAGAGGGATAGGCAGTTAATCCGTGGATACCAACGACTGATGCAATTGATGAAATGTTGATAATTGAACCGCCTTCTCCCTGCTCCATCATTTGGATAGCTGCAAACTGAGAGCAGATAAAGTGACCTTTAAGGTCAACATCCAGAATTCGATCCCATTCTGACTCACTAAGGGCTTCTGCTGGTTTAATGATGTCAATTCCAGCATTGTTGACGAGGATATCAAGCCGTCCGAACTCGTTGAGCGCGAATTTAATTAAGTCTTCACAACTTTGTCGCTTAGAGATATCAACAAAAGTGGCAGCAGCTACGCCTCCAGCCTCATTGATTGCCTGCGCTGTCTCAAGAGCCTCTGTCACGGATAGGTCGCAGATAATAACTTTTGCCCCAAACTCCGCTAAACCCTCAGCCATACATTTTCCAAGACCACGCCCCGACCCAGTAACAATAGCGACCTTCCCCGACAGGTCAAACAACTTCGCGTTCATAATGGTTTTCAGGTGCTTCTAGTTCATTGAATCAGTCACCTGTACTTTTTTCTATCCTCTGCCTCAGTTAATTTCACCTCATGAGTATCTTCACGCTGCAATCTGTTCAAAAAGACTTTGGCATCAAGGAAATCCTCAAAGAGGCAAGTTTTAGTCTAGATGCCACTGATAAAGTCGGCTTAATTGGCACCAATGGTTCTGGTAAATCTACGCTGTTGAAGATGATTGCCGGACTAGAGCCAATTGACGGCGGTCAACTCTTGGTCAATTCTGGAGTGAGAATTGTCTACTTACCTCAACAGCCAGACTTGGATGAAAATCACACTGTCTTGGAACAAGTGTTTGCAGACAGTGGCGATCAGATGACGCTGGTGCGTGAGTACGAGGAACTATCGCACAAATTAGCTCACCATTCAGAGGATAGCCAACTGATGGCGCGATTCTCCCGTGTGATGCAACGAATGGAAGCCACAGGTGCTTGGGAACTGGAGACAAAGGCGAAAATTATTCTGACTAAGTTGGGAATTGAAGACTTCGATGCCCGTATTAGTACTTTATCCGGTGGCTATCGTAAACGCATCGCCTTAGCGGCGGCTCTGCTTTCTGAGCCGGATGTGTTACTGATCGATGAGCCGACAAACCATCTGGATGCAATGTCGGTTGAGTGGTTACAGGATTATTTGAACCGCTACCGAGGGGCAATTCTCCTGATTACCCACGATCGCTATTTTCTTGATCGTGTGACGAATCGGATTCTTGAAATTGACCGAGGCGACCTCTACACCTACTCTGGCAACTATTCCTACTACCTAGAGAAAAAAGCCTTATCAGAAGAATCTGCTATCAGCAGTCAGCGGAAACATCAAGGCGTGTTGCGGCGGGAGTTGGAATGGCTCAAACGAGGACCTAAAGCACGTAGTACTAAGCAAAAAGCTCGAATTGACCGCGTCCACGATCTGCAAGCCACTGAGTTTAAACAAGTTCAAGGTAAGGTTGATATTTCTACTCCTGGTCGTCGAATTGGGAAGAAAGTTATTGAGGTAAAAAATGTCTCTAAAGCTTACGATGGTCGCACTCTAATTAAAGATTTCACCTACGAATTTAGCCCTGATGACCGCATTGGTATTATTGGAGGCAATGGTGCAGGTAAATCTACACTGATGGATATTATCACCGGACGCATTCAACCCGATTCAGGCAGTGTTGAAATTGGTTCAACCATTCACATCGGTTATTTTGACCAACATTCAGAAGAATTACTGGATGCACTTAATGAAAATCAGCGCGTGATTGACTACCTCAAAGAAGTTGGGGAACTTGTTAAAACGGCAGATGGGACAGTGATTACAGCTTCACAAATGTTGGAGCGTTTCTTGTTTCCTGGCAACCAGCAATATGCACCAATTAGCAAGCTTTCAGGAGGCGAAAAACGTCGTTTGTTCCTACTGCGGGTGTTGATGAGCGCTCCTAATGTGTTGATTCTCGATGAACCGACGAATGATTTGGATGTCCAAACGCTTGCAGTATTGGAAGAATATCTAGAAGAGTTTAACGGCTGTGTAATTGCCGTTTCGCACGATCGCTATTTTCTTGACCGTACTGTAGAACGAATCTTTGCCCTTGAACCAGGCGGCAACTTGCGTCAGTATCCTGGCAACTACTCAGTATATCTAGATTACAGGCAGGCAGAGGAAGCTGAAGCATCTCAACAGAGTGCTAATTCTCAAGCGAAAAAAGCAGAATTGCCTAAAGCTGAAAAGTCAGACAGTCAATCTTCAAATAATGGTAAGTCCCGCAGAATCTCAAATTGGGAAAAGCGGGAATTTGAGCAATTAGAAGGTAAGATTGCCCAACTAGAAGCAGAGAAAGCTGAGGTTGAAAAAGCCCTATACAATGCACCGCCAGGTTCTTCTACCAAGGTGCAACAACTTTATGAACAGGTGGGAGCTTTGACAAAAGCGATCGACGCGGCAACTGAACGCTGGATGGAGCTAGCTGAGATGGAGACTTAATTCAACAATTAGGAGCATCCATTTTTGCCGATATACCCGTATTGTCGAGGCACAATTTAATCAAACCTTGACAAGACTGTTTACTAATTAATTAATCTTATTGTCCAGTAGGGTGCTTTGGAACGCACCCTACAAGTAAGTTGCAAATTCCATTAATTAACTAATCTAATTGTCCAGAAATCAGTGGCTAAATCTGGATTCAAAATGTAGGAATAAGGCAGGGTAAAATGACCTTTAATACCCCATTCAGTTCCCCAAGAATTTCTAACAAGAAATCTTTGGGTTGCATTATCATAACCAACGACTAATACAGCATGGCCACCAACTTCTTTCTCTCCTGGGGCAGGCATTTGTACCACACCAGTTTGAGCAACAGTTTTTCCTTCAAAACTTTCATAAACAGTCATGCCAAAGGAAAAAGGATAGCCTTCCGCGAGACAGCCTTTCATCTGATCAAGATTCTGTGATACCTGACGATAAGAAAGGGCTTTATGTCTACTAGCCTGAAGGGGTGACGAGTAAGCTGGAAGCTTGATAAGTCAAGATTTCTACCCCATTAACCTACGCCAAGATGTCAGCTTATTGACAGGATTGTTGAGAATGAGCTGTTGAACTC
>NZ_JACJNU010000004.1:0-84357 GCF_014849525.1 Microcoleus sp. FACHB-SPT15
GCTATTGGCGCGATGGCTCCACTCCGACTCCATCCCGAACTCGGTTGTGAAACGTTGCTGCGGCGAAGATACTTTGGGGGTTGCCCCACGGGAAAATAGCTCGGTGCCAGGTCAATTCTCAGAAGAAAGCGCCCAGCTTTGCAAAGCTGGGCGCTTTGCTATAACCTCTTTAGTAGAAATCGCCTTAAATGCCCATCAGCTTATCAATTGTGAATGGTGCCGTCGGGCATGATTGCCCCACTCAAGATGGCATCTGCTAAATCTACCTCACTCAGGTCTATGCCTTTTAGAGTTGCCTCCGTTAGGTCGGCTCCCTGAAAATTAGCACCACTGAGATGGGCGTCACTTAAGTTCGCTCCTGTTAAGTTTGCCCCCCATAAATTAGCTCCTTCAAAATTCGCGCTTTCCAGGTTCGCCTCACTCAGGTTTGACCCCCAGAGGTCAGCTTGACTTAAGTCAGTTTGGCTCAGGTTTACCTTATTCAAGTCAACGCCACTCAGGTTAACTCCACTCAGATTTACTCCAACCAGCGATACACCAGGAGCCATGAAATATGCCCCCTGTTGAGCGGCGTCAAACCCTTGAGGAAATTGAGTCGCTTCATTGTAAATCGCTCCCTGAAGGATTGCCCCCTCAAGGGTCGCGTTTTGTAAGTCGATGCCAAATAGATTGACCTTACACAAGTCAGCTCCACTCAAATCCGCTTCACTCAAATTGACTCCTTGAAGTGACACGCCAGGAGCAATTAAGTGTGCTCCCTGTGCCGTTGGGTCAAACCCTTGAGGAAATTGAGTTGCTTCGTTGTAAATCGCTCCCTGAAGGTTTGTGTCCTCAAGTGTTGCTGTCTGAAGATTGACCCCAAACAAATTTGTCTTGCTCAAATCTGCTCCACTTAAATCTGCTCCCCGGAGGTCGGCTCTGTTTAGATTTATCCCAACTAATGACACCTCTGGAGCAATTAAGTATGCCCCCAGCTCAGTCGGATTAAACCCTTCAGGAAAGTGAGTGGTTTTGTTGTAAATCGCTCCTTGAAGGTTAACCTCGTGCAGGTTAGTGGTAGAGAGATTTGCTTCAAATAGGTTTGCTTGACTTAAATCGGCTCCACTCAAATCAGCTCCACTGAGTTCTGCACGCCAGAGGTCAGCACTCCTGAGTGACGCTCCTCTCAAGTCAGCTCCATTTAAGTCAGCTTCCCAGAGGTCAGCTCTACTCAAATTCGCTTTCCTCAGATTAGCTCTTTCAAGAGCGATTCCAAACAAATTTCCCTGACTCAGGTTGGCTTCCTCTAAATCGGCTTCCTCTAAATCGGCTCCACTGAGGTTGGCTCCACTGAGGTTCGCCCCTCGAAGTGACACAGCAGGAGCAATGAAGTATGCGCCTGCTGAAGGTAGGTCAAAATCTTCGGGAAATTGAGTTGTTTCGTCGTAGAGTGCCTCTTGAAGGTCTATCTCTACAAGAATTGCTGAGCGAAGATTGGCTCCAACTAGATTCGATTGTCTTAAATCCGCTTGGCTCAAATCCGCTTGGCTCAAATCCGCTTCACTCAAGGTCGCTTGCTTGAGATTGCAAGAGCGCAAGTTGGCACCCTTCAAGTTTGTTTTCCACAAGTCTGCATGACTCAAATCTGCACCACTTAGATTGGCGCAACTCAGGTCTACGCCACTGAGGTTTGCCCCAATGAGTAAACTTTGAGGTGCAATTAAATAAGCCCCTGCCTTGGTTGGGTCAAACTTTGCGGGGAACTGAGTGGCTTGGTTGTAGAGTGTGGCTTGTAGGTTTGCTCCTTGCAGAACGGTACTCTTCAAGTTAGCTTCACTCAGGTTCGCACCGCACAAAATGGCACGACTTAAGTTAGCCTCACTGAGGTTGGCTCCAAATAAATCAGCTCCACTGAGGTTGGTTCCTGTCAGAATTGCCCTACTCAGGTTGGCTCGCCAGAAGCTGACTCTCTTGAGGTCTATCTCACTAAGGTTGGCTTTACTCAAGTCGGTGCCACTAAAATCTCTTTCCCCTACTGTATATCGCTCCCGAAGTTCGTCAGCATCCATATCATTGACATTTGAAGATTTTTGATGGTTCTTTGGCTTATATTGCTTTGGCGCCTAAAGAGCGATTGGTTGCTCTCCTCCAAAATTATCTACTTTAACTTGCAAGTTGATGATCAATATAATTCTTGTGGGATGAACCGAAAAGCTCGCCCAGATTATGCAAATTAGATGCACAGTCGCTTAACAACCAGCAACTTCCCCCTCAAGTTGTGGAAGTTAGCGCTCTGTGTGCATTAGCTAATTGTTGAAGACACTTCAGGCTCTAAATCCCAGATTACATAACCTTTTTCGTTTTGTGTAATCACGGTTTTTTCAAGTTTGTCTCCTAACCTCGCCATGATTTCTAAAACATGTTCTTTTGTTTCCTCAGCACGGGAAAAGCTGTAGTATTGACCCTCAACGAGAATGGCAAATAAACGTCGTTCTAAATGGGGTACTTTAATTCGACAGGTTTGGTACAGAGTTCGTGATTCCAAGACTTTACTCAAGGCTAAGTCTTCCGCTTGGACGCAGGAAAAAGAGCCGACTTGCTCTTCGTCCTGCTGAAGTGACTGAGCTTCCTGAGGTGTTTGGGACAAATTCAGTTTATCGGAGAGCGTGGCGATCGCAATTTCTGGAGTGTCAGAGGCAACTGCTTGGCTTATTTCTGGAAAAACCAGTGGCGGAAGACCGAGATGAGCTGCATCAAAAGCGTGTTCAGACTCTTCAATAGCGATGTCAACGGCTTCGGTTATGGCATTAGGAGTTGTTAGAGATTGACGATTGAAGTCTTCATCTTTCAAGGAAAATTCGATCGCTGAAACTTCTGGTCGGTATTCTGGTCGGTCGAGTGCTTCTTGGCTCATGTCCTGTCCTAAAGCGGTTTGCTGGACACTTTGCCGTGACTCATCTTCCTCTTCTGAAGCACGGGCGGCGTGCCATCTCCGATGAACTTCAACGCAAGCTATCCCTGCGCCAACACTGACGACAATCGCAAATCCCACATAGGGAATCGCCACATCTTTATGTTCGCCATCAAAAATGGGTTGAATTTCACCGCTATAAATGGGTGGGATTTCAACAAGAACGGGTTCGGATTTGATTAAAGCAAACGGCACAGTCAACGTAGAAAAGACGGCACTGGAGACAAATACAGCGGGTAGTAAAACATTGCTAAGGGAGTAACTAGACATATTCAACGGCTCCAAGTCATGAAGCGTGGTAACTGGTGCGTAAGTGAACAACTGGAGTAGCGCACCCCCTGTAGTAACCAAAAACTTGCACTTGTCTCTCATATTCCGCACTCAATGCGGATTCACTCTCAATGATTGCTGCTGCTGGGAATTGAAAGCCTTTCTCAGTAGGTATTTTTAAGTGCGAAGTGCATTTGACTGACTGATTAAATTAATCGCTTTTTAAAGAGTCTAGCCTTTAAAGACCAGCGTGTTCAACGAGGTGTTCCTTGTGCCTCATCCCTCCAGATTTACGAGTACAGATGTATCTCAAAACTTCTTTGACTCGCATTGCTCCGGTAATTTTTGACAATCTTCATCGTTTTACTCCCTCGGCAAATCCGAGGAAAAAATTAGCCTGCCTGGTTAAAGAATCTGTATTGGTTTGAATGCAATCTACCTCAGAGGCAGCGCTTATGTGATCGCCTCTTACTTAACTGAAACTTTAAGCTCTGAGTCCTGTATGCGTGAGGGATTGCCCGATCTATGTAAATGAAGGGACTGTCATAACTCAAACCTAGCAGACTGAAAGCGTATGAACCTAAAAATCTTCCTAATTATCGCAACGCTCTTTTCTGCTGCCGCACTGCCGCTTGCTATCCGTCTATCAGTCGCTGAAAACATCACCCAGCCCCTAGTCGCTACGCCACTGCAAAAGTTTCAAAAAGCGATTCAACCCCTAAAAGCCAAGCGAGTAGACACAAAACAGATTCTAAAAACGAAGAGATGCACCGGATGTGACCTTCGGGATGTTGATTTGAGTGGTACTGACTTGAGCGGCGCTGACTTTAGAAACAGTGACCTCTCCGGCGCTAATCTCAAGGGTACTAAATTGAAAGATGCCAAAATGAGCGGTGCTCGTCTCAATAAGACAAACCTGACTCATACCGACTTAGATGGTGCTGATTTTCAAGGCAGTGACTTAAAAGGTGCTGACCTCAGTGAGGCGACTCTCCTGAATACCTCCTTGATTAATGCCGATTTAAGTACAGCAACTCTCCACCGTAGTGAACTTCGAGATGCTGACTTGACAGGAGCAAAGATCGAAAAAGCTAACCTAAGTAACGCGAGTTTATACGGCGCACACCTAACAGAAGCCAATCTCACAGGTACCAACTTCAGTAATGCTAACTTGCGTTACGCCAATCTCTACAAAGCGATCATGCGTGATACCAACCTCAAGGGAGCTGACTTGCGTATGGCAGTGATGCCGGATGGTTCAAGCCCTTATGGCACAACGGAGTACTAAGCGACCTATCTCAGAAGGATAAGCTGTGGGACAAGCATAGGGTACCTATTAGGGTACTTTCTAGAAAGGTTCCTGAAATTCGTAAAAATTCAGCGGTAGTTAAATTTATCACGCGCTCTTAACCTCCCAGAAACGCACTCTCACCAACCTCAACTGTTTGCGTAAGTTTTCAGAAGCCGGGAGATAAGTTATTACAGCAAGCGTGAGAAAAGCTGAGTTTTGTAAGAATTAACGGTTACACGAGAAAGATGAACGCTGAGATAATTCGGGCTGTGACTCCTCTATTCATAGCGACTATTGGTGGAGTAATTGGTGTTGCTGTTTTGTTTGCACCTAACACTAAAGATAACGATGCTAAATGGTCAGCCGCAATTGGGCTGGCGGGAACAGCGATTGCGGGTGCAGCAGGGCTTGCTCAGTCAACCAAGAATGAATCTAATATTTCAACGGGACAAAACGCACGAATCATACAAGGTCAAGACAACCCTGTGCAGCCATCAAACTAATGTAGGCAGCTCTAAGGAGGGAAAAGGACTATTTTCTCCTTTTCCCTGTCGGTTGATAGTGCTAATCAAATGTGCGATCGCTTTTCACTGCAAAAACTCAGCAGGTGAAAGCGGTGCATCCGTTCGGCGCTCTTTTGGGTTTTCGAGTTTTTTGGTATTCTCTGGTTCTGGTAGAAGTAGGTAGCGAGGACCCCAGCCCCCATTCACTTCCTCTTTTGGAGCGGGAAGTGTGGTTTGTCCGGTTGGTAAGGCAATCGGTAAAACTTGGCTAGCTTGGACATAGCGCTCACCATCAGATGTGTTGCGGACAATGTTGCTGACAAGCTTGATGCCTTTCTTCTCTAGTAGTGGCTCTAGTTCTGACAAAGAATCCGTCGGTGCGAGGGTAGCAAGGAATGTTACGTCAGGCTCTGGAGCGAGTGAGAGTCCAAGTTTTGCTTGCTCCAGTTGCCATGCTTCTTTAAACTGACCATCGGGTGCGACTTTCCAAAGGTTTAGAGTTGCCTGCCATTTCCCGTCCTTTACCTCGGCATCTTGATAAGCCAGAATTGAATAGGTCGGATTTTGGTTGAGGCTGGCAGAGAGCGACTCTGAGGAGCGCAAATAGCGAATTGCTGCGACTGTAAGGCGACTCTCGTCTGGCAAATTGGTGCTTCCTGCTACGGTGTAGACTCCTGAACGACTTGATGGTGTCACACGGATTTGAAAATTTGCGTCAGTTAAGAAGTTGGGTAAGAGAACCGGGAATTGTGGTGCTTTTAAGCCAACTTGAGAGCATCCCGTACTCAACATTAACAGGAGGACGAAGCTCACTAACCCTCGACCCAGAAACCAAGCGGGTATAGAGAAGACTTTCTTGAGAAAAAGATGGCAAGACAAAATAATCATGGAAGACCGTTAAATGGATTGACAACTTGAGTGACAAATTGGGTAGATAAAAACTACCTAATAGCTAAGAATTCAGATGTTATAGAAGTAACCACGAAGGTTAGGACATTAAGGGGAGAAGAGCGTTCCTTAATTAGAGCAGATTTGACCCAAAGCTGACCGCTGATTGCTGAGTGCTGATTGCTAGAAGTTTATTGAAGGTTTGAGGGATGCTATGTTCTCTATCTCCAAACTTTAATACTTCAACGTCAATAGAAGCCAAGATTTCTCCCAAGATACTTTTGTGGAATGGTGACAACTGGCTAAGGTCTTCTGCACAAGGTAAGTTGCTGACCTGAAAAACTCTTGAAACTCTTACTTTGTCAGACATTAATTACTGATAAAGGGGACTATCTTGCCTGATGAACCGAGTTGACGATGCTTTCCCTTGAGTAACGTGCAGAGTGTCTAAGAGGGGATGCCTCAAAAGAAGCTCCTGTATCTATAATGCGATAGTAGAAATATGAGGTCAATCTTCGGTGAGTTGATGTAATACATCTGTTGGACGTAACCGACAGAATCAGTAATTTCTCGATTGAAAGAAGTTCTGATTTTTGGCGCGATCGCGTTGTGTCAGTTAGCTCTTGATGTGTAATACAACAAAAAAAATCTCTCCTCAATTGCTAGATTGAAGTTTTCCTAGTCTGACGTAGAGAGTAAAAATACAACCTGAGGTCTAAATGTCTTCGATATAACTCGCTCTACTTATCTCTCCTCTTGTGTAAAACGGCTTCTGCCTTGCCTTTCTAGGGTTTCCCTTTTGCTATTCTTCTTCTGAGCTATTCAGGAATCAGCATGATTATTGTAAATTCGTTAAACTTTATTGTTTCTTTATACTTCTCCAATGTTTTTTCATTAACTCTTTAAATAATTGAGTTAAAAAGTAAGAGGTAGCAAAAAAAATACTGGAATCTGTAGTTTCTTTTACCGGAACAAACTAGTAGTAAAAAACGTCTAGTATTCAGTAAAAGTTACTTGATTAATTCTATGAGTTTGACTAAAATTCATAGCTTAATTGCAAATAAATTACTAAGGTAGTTCTGTTTAAAGAGTGGCAGAGTATTTGCCATTAGTTAACAGCCAACTTGGTGACATAGTAGGATAGAGGGTGTTTCTGCGGGGTGTGCTTTTCAAGATACTTGCAGAAATTAACGGATTTTTAGGGATTGCAATACGAGGTAATTTTAGAGCAGTTGAAGCTATTTAGCTTAATGACTTCTGCTTTTTAATGCCACTTTATCTATTGTTGTAAATCTCTTTGCACAAGACTACATTGAATAAATTGAAGCTAGATAAATAACTAGGTGAATAAACGTTATTTTGCCTAATTCTAGGCTGAATATTATGAATTTTTTCTTTAGTTATCCCTTGTAGCTAAGCAAGAAAAATTTTGTGTTTTTTTTTAACTGGATTATCAAATCCTGGTTAATTAGCAACAATTGCGAAAAAAATCCGGAGGCTCTTTTACCGCCTTGAAAAATAAAACTATCGACAGTTTTGCTGCTCAATTACGCCTATCGGCAACTGCGGTGCTCATGAGAGACATAAATCGAAAAGCTAGTGATACTGATAAGCCAATAACAAATGCCATACGGCATTCTATTTGGCTAAGTTACCTATTATCCTTGGGAACCATTTCAGCCGGAGGGCTATCAATCTTTTCCGTTGCTGCAATCCTGGACACCAAACCCGCTCAAGCTGACATTAAAGAGCCATCTAGCAACGTCACAGACAATGCTGACAAATTCGATAGGCTGAACCTTAATGTTTCCGATGCCTCAGTGGCATTGACTCCAAAGGCTGACGCGGCTGGAGAATTTAATTTTGCTCCCCACGTACCCGCTCAACCGCAACCCAGCGCTAGGGTAGTTGTTAACACTACACCGATAGCGCTAGCGCGCCCGCCAAGGGCGATCGCAAACTCCTTATCCTTTGTATCGGCTGAAACGGTAGACAACGGTAACTTTCACTTCTCAGTTCCGGCACCAGATAAGCTAAACCCTGTTCAACCCGCTGATGTCCCTTCGCCGCCTGTTGTTTTACCAACGCAGAACTCAGTTGAGGGCGATTTTCAAGCGCAAGTGGCTGTAACAGAAGCTTCCTCTACAGTTGAGGTAGCGAGTACCGCCTCTCCCATGACTGCTGATTCAACGCAGAACTCAGTTGAGGGTAATTCCTCAGAACAAGTGGCTGCAACAGAGGAATCTCCGGCAGTTGAGTTAGCCGATGCACCCTTGCAAACGAGTAGCGAACCAACGCTGAACTCGGTTGAAGGTGATTCTCAACAACAAGTAGCTACAGAAGAAGAATCTCCTACGGTTAAGTTAGCGACTACACCTTCACCGACAGCTAGTGACTCCACTGTTTATAGAGGAACAGGTGGCGCGTCGCTACTAGGAGATAACCTTCAGGCACAAACAACTGTAGATGACGAACAAGAGTCACCCACACTCCGAGAAAGTCCTACGTCAGAACTTGACCCGTTGGCGCCCACACTGCGGCTTCAAGGGCTTTATGTGAATCAAGATGGCTCATCAGCACGGGCGCGGGTGACAGGAATTTACCCCTTTTCTACCAATGCGCTGGTGGGTGGCACGGTTGATTTAACTGCTGGAGATGACTTTTCGGATTCGCAAGTTGGGTCATTAAGTATCAATGAGCTGTATTTTACAGGTTCGCTTCCGAGTCTCCCCAATCTCCGCTTAACCGTCGGGCAAGTGGATTTGACATCTTATTTTGACCGCAATAGCTTTGCAAAAGATGTCGGAACCCATTTCTTTAACCCTGTATTTCAGACGAATCCTGCCCTTGCCGCTGCGGGAATTGGTCCTCGTCCGGCAGCGCTGTTGAACTGGAATATCACAGATAATGTCGAGGCGAAAGTTGCTGCTTTTTCTTCGTCTCGGAACCTGAGCGATTTTGCCATTGATGCGTTTGCAGGTGAACTCGGTTTCCGGGTTGGCAATGCCATTATCCGGGGAACATTCGCCTCAGATCGCGATGCGGGACGAGATGGCTTCCAGGAAATTTTTGGAATTGACCGAGGCAATGGTGTCTTTGGTCCTGAATCAGGCGATCGCGAAAACGCTTTCGGACTGAATGCGGAATATTTTATCCCGCAAATCAACATGGGGCTATTTGCGCGTTACGGTCACTACGAAAATACGGAACTGGACGAGGGAGCAGATACCTACAGCGTGGGACTGAACTTCTTAGACCTATTTATGCCCGATGACCGACTAGGCTTTGGTTATGGACGCAATTTATCCAACGATGAACTGCGCCGTGACAATGACGACAAAGTACCCGATGTCTGGGAGTTGTTCTATGATGTCCGGCTTTCCCCGAATTTCCGGGCAGGTGCGACCCTGCAAGCACGAGACGAGTTCTCCGATTTTGTCGCGGGGTTCCGGGTAAGAGCTGATTTTGATCTTCTTGGGAGGCTATTTCGATGAATAGATGCAAGCCTTTGGCCGGTGAGGGACTTCTTGCTAGAGACAAGAGGAAGGATTCCATCCTTGTTTCTCGCTTTGTTCTTCAAGCCGCACGGCTAACACCTCCCGCCTCAACTCGACTGGGTAGCAGGAATTTCCGGCGAGCGCTAAGTTTACTTTGCCTCTTTTTCGGCTTAGCTGGCGGACTGACCGTTGCACCGATTGATTTAGTCGTCCCGGCGGCGCAAGCACAAAGCGTGCCAGCCGCAGTCCGTCAGGCACAATCACTACTCCAACGAGGATTGGTGAATGATGCGATTAGAGCCTTTCAACAAGCCCTGCGTAGTTCTCCCAACTCCTTGGATGCCAAGTTAGGTCTCGCCCAAGCCTATCAAAAAGCGGGTCAAGACGCTGAAGCTTGGACAGCTTATCAACGAGTGCTAGAACAAGACCCCAATAATACACCGGCACTCCAAGCGGTAGGTGTATTGGGTGGCTATCGCCCCGAATGGCAAGCGCGGGGGATTGAAGCACTAACGACGTTGTTAAACCAGAATCCAAACGACAACCAATCCCGCGCCCAACGTGCTTTATTGTTGGGCTACCAAGGGCGTTATGCAGAGTCGTTAGCGGATTATCAAATTGTCTTGCAAGCGAATCCTTCACCCGACACCATCCTTGGTGCTGCCCAAATTTATACCTATAGTGGCGATTACGAGCAAGGATTGGCTCTCTTTAATCGTTACCAAGGGACAGGGAAAGCGATTCCCAACAACGCGCTGACGGCTTACGCCCAAGCACTTCGAGAGACGGGTAATGTCTCTCAGGCAATCCAAATCCTAGAGAATCAGCTTCGGCAGTCCAAGAAGCTTGATGCCGCAGAAATTGAGATTCGCTCCTCACTTGCCCAAGCGTATCAAGCGAATCAACAACTCTCCCAAGCGTTGGCTGTCCTAGAACCTTTACGAGGTAGACCAGAGGCGGCATTGCCTTTAGCACGGGCGCTGACAACGATTGGTCGGCGTGAGAGCAACACACAACTGTATCAGGAAGGCGCTGCGCTGTACCGTCAGGTTCTCGCTTCAACGTCCCAACCTCCACAGTCTTTAGTCAGAGAAGTGGCGGATGTCCTGAGTGAGTTGCCTTCGGAACGTGCGGCAGCGCTTTCGTTGTATCAACAGCTAACGGCTGTGCAGCCGAATGACCAGAGCTTGTTGGTGAAGCAACTGGTGTTGGAAAATCAACTGGGTCGGATTTCTCAATCTGAATTTCAGCAACGTTTCCTTGCTGCTGTGCAACCGCTACCGAGCGATTCGGCTCAATTGCGATCGCTTGCTCTTGCTATACTACCCCTCGACCCACCTGACCCAGCACTGCTCCCTGTTTACCAGAGTTTGCTAGACGCTGGCGTGGACGTTCCGTTCTTGAATTTCCGTGTCGCTCAAATCCTCTTAGAACGTAATGAGCTTGAAGCGGCAAAGCAAGCTTTGGCGGCTTACAGTGCTACGTCCATTGGAGCCTCTGACCTAACAACAGAGTTATTGCTGGCTGAGATTGACCGTCGCCAGGGGAATTTAGAAGCAAGTGCTTCTAGGTATGAGTCCTTAATTAATGGCAATCCTAGCGATACCCTGCTCAATAGCGCCCTACGGGGGTTAGCGGGAATTCGACTGGCGCAGGGTCGTGCGGATGATGCGATCGCACTTTACGATGAACTAATTCGTCGTAATCCTGATGATTTAGTCGCTACCTTGGGACGTGCCACGATTGCTTACCAAGCTCAACGCATTTCTCAGGAAGAAGCCGAAGCCGTTCTCGAACGCTGGCTTTCCACCCAACCTGCAACGAATACACCCCAAGAGTTGCTCAATCTTGTAGGAACTCTGCCTCCGTCGGCTGAACGAGAAGCACTGTATGAAGCACTGCTTGCTATTGAACCGGAGAACATCCCAGTACAACTGCGACGGCTTCAAGTACTCGCTACTCGTGACCCCGAACTGGCAAAAGCCCAGGTGCAAGAGTTGATTAACCGCAATCCCGACAACCTGGGTGCGTACTTCGTTCAGGGAGAATTAGCGCAAGCGCTGGAGGATTTTGAACTCGCAACCCTTGCTTACGAGGCAATTTTGGCACGGCAGCCGGATAACACCGATGCGCTCACGGCGCTTGCTGGCGTGCGTTTTCAACAAAAGCAATTTGCGGCTGCCAATGAGCTTTATCAGCGGGTACTCGAACTGAAGCCCAATGATTTAGTGGTACGCCGTGCTTTGGCGGAACTGGAGGTTGCTCAAGACCAGCCTTTCATCGCGCTTGAACGGTTCAGACAACTGCAACAGGAGCAATCAACTAACCCAGAGTTGGTTAACCGCATTGAGAGATTGGAAGTGGATATCCTGAAACGGCGAGGTTTCCAGCCTTACTGGGAACGGTACTAAAGCCAGGTGAGAGGGGAAAAGTCGGGGTTATTTTCCTTTGCCCTTTTCCCCTTCCCCTATCTCCTAATCTCCTTTGTTAAGAGACATTAAGCGGCATTCATAAAGGAAATATAAAAGCGAAATTAACCACTGATGTGACCTTCTCTCGGTTTTAGGGGGAACCGAAAACGACCTTAACCCGCTTCTCAAGGGAGGTTGAGCGAATGGATTTTTTTAGAAATGACCGAAATCGCGCCTTCTTCGTTCCGATTTTGTGGCTTTATGAGGATGTACAATTTTTTTCATTAATAAAGCGCCTTTGTGACTTGCATTACTGACATAGACAGATAGCGATCGCATCCCAACGGTTGCGAAGTCACTTAGCAAAACCCAGTAATCCCCGATAGTAAAAGTATTGATTTTCAAGACAGCATGATGCTAGCCCAAGCCTCTCTTTCACCATCTCCCATCGAGCCGACTCTTGAGCAAATTCTCACGTCTCGAAAAATTACCCCTAAAGAGCAGCGTTGGTTAATATCACTGTGCTTCAAGGGTTCTCTGAGTTATCAACAAGAACATTTAATTAATCAGGTTTACGAAGCCCTACGCAATGGGTGGCTTGCTGTTGTTAAGTAAAATTTCATTTGTCGTCAGAGACGCAAAAGCCACCGAGAGCTGTTCTCAGTGGCTTTGCTTTAACTCGGATTATTGAGTGTCGGAATAACAATTTTTATAGCTTAGAAGAGAAAAACTAGATATAGCAATCAGCTTTGGGTCAAATCGGCTCTAGCTCAGGAACGCAAGCTCTTGCTAATGTCCTAACATTTGTGGCGACAGCTATAGAAGTAAATATTTACTTTAGAAAACCTAGAGGCTGTCAATTCCTAATTGGTTAAGCAGGTCATTAAGTTCGCGCTTGCTCATCTGATCTAAATGTTCGTGGGTAAAGGTGTAGGTAGTCCCACGAATTTGACATTGAATGGCAATAGTTTTATTTCCCTCGCGCACGATAGATCCAAAATTTGCTTCTTGAACTTTGAAAGTTAGAAACTTATCAGGCTTGTACTGGAGAGAGATTATTGTGTTTGAAAGGCTTTGTAATTTTTGGTAAAAATTTTCTGCCGCGACCGAATGAAAGTCAGTTTTGGTTGGGAGTGGGAGAGCGATGGATAACAGCATAATTTTTAATTTAGTAGTCTAGGCTACAACATCTTCTTTATTTAGTTTGTCCTCTTTTGCTTCGATATGTGTAGGCTAAGTGGCGTAGATTTCCTCCGTAAATCTACTTAAATATTTGCGGAGAATTCTATTGGCATAAGGTTTTTCCTTGTGCCATGCGCCTGAATGCGAGTGACTCAGGTAGTCAGGCTCTTTTGTCTGTGACTTGTTTTGGTATGGCTTGAGTCACCTAGTGATCGCATCTCATTGGTTCTCTTGGTCGTCGGCAAGTGCCAAGATGAGTAGGGTGGGCAATGCCCAGCCTATAGCCAACTAATTCTTCTTCTAAATCATTATTAAAATAACTAGTAAAAATTTTCCTGATGTCCTATAGTCAATTCTCCCTCTCAGAAGTCCAAGAGCTATTTAACTTGAGTATCACAGAAGGAGTGGGGATATTTGCTGGTTTACCATCGACTCCAATCAGTGATTACTTACAGGAAACACTAAATTACAATATCTCTTTAGCTCTAGCCATAAACTCGGAAAAAGCTAGGTCAGAACTGATAATTGCTCCAGTTTTGGTCGAACTTAAGAAGCTTACGGGTTATGGATTGTTTTCTGGAGTGGAATTTAATGTTGACCCAAGTCAGGGCTTGGTGGGTTATGTGGATTTTCTAGTTAGCCGAGATCCAGAGCAGCTATTTGTCAAAGCGCCAGTTGTCACAATAGTTGAAGCCAAGAAGGAAGATATCAATAATGGGTTAGGGCAGTGTGTCGCAACGTTGGTAGCGGCACAAATCTTTAATGAGCGCAAAGGATTGATCATTCCTGAGTTATTGGGAACTGTAACCACTGGCAGTGCCTGGAAATTCCTTAAGCTCTCTGGCAAGTCTTTGTCTATTGATTTGGACGAGTACACGATTAAGGATGCACCGAAGATTTTGGGGATTTTGTCGGCGGTTCTAGCCTAGTGAAACCTTTAATTGAAGATGCGATCGCGTTTCATCACATGGCTCATTGATTCTCTTGTTCATTGGGAAGTACCAATAATAATAGGGTGGGCATTGCCCACCCTACTGCTCTAGTGCTACTTCTTTATCGCGTCAATCTTAGAAGTTTGGACGTGAGCTAGTTGTCGATTCAAATTGCATATAGGGAACAGCCCAAATGCTTTCTACTTCTCGGCTTTCCCATTTTGAATATGAGCATTTTGAATGGCTTATACTCAAGCGTGTTTCGAGCCGTCTGGCATGGTAACTTTTTCCAGGTCAGCTCCTGTCAGGTTAGTTCCGGTCAGGTCAGCTCCCTTCAGGTCAGCTTTCTCCAGGTCAGCTCCTGTCAAATTGGCTTGTGAGAGGTTAGCTATCCCTAGATTGGCTTTCTCCAAGTCAGCTCCTGTTAGGTCAGCTCCTGTCAGGTTGGCTCTTGTCAAGTTAGCTCTCTCTAGGTCAGCTCCCACCAGGTTTGCTCCTGTTAGGTCGGCATCAGATAGGTCGCAATCTTTGCAGTTGTTGGTTGATAGCAACTCGTTCAAAGAAGCTTGATTAAAAGCGTAAGCCGGAGCTGTTGCTAATCCGAAGAAAACCGAAACGACCGCGACGACTAGTACAAAAAACCGTTTCATGCGACACACTCCTTATCTGGTTGGTTTATGAAGGCTTAACCTCACTATAGGGAGCTGGTTTAATCAGAACAAACGTTATTTTTTTTGTAATTGATAAATAGAAGTGATTACAAAGAGATTGAAGATGCGATCGCCTTTCATCACATCGTTCATTGGAAAGCGGGTGAAAGCGGCTTGAGGTCAATATCGCTTCTTGGGTTGATATAGCGGTTCTCAGTTGTGCGCGGTACAGTTTTAACCTCTCTCAAAACCTCTCTCCTACTCTTGAGAGAGGCTTTGAAATTAGCCCCCTTCCCTTGTAGGGAAGGGGGTTGGGGGTTAGGTCAGATTGTACTCAATCTCAACTGTTAAGGGTAAAGGTGAATTAGTGGCGATGTAAGTAGGGTGGGTTAGGCGTAGCCGTAACCCACCAGATGCCCGTTATCCGATTGATATCTGCTCTAATTTTTATTAGATGAGTTGTCCGTGATAGGTGAAGATAGGGGCGGCTTACGCCCATCAATCAATACCTGACCGCCCTCAAGCCCCAGCTTGATTTCGATGAGACCATCGAACCCACGGAATATTGCTGTCGTTGCAACTCCTCCCAAAACAAGGCTTATGAGGATCATCTTTGAGATTTTTCTAGGCGGTGGAGGGGTCTTCTTTCCTGCGTCTGATTTGCCCAAATCAAGTGAGTCAGAATCTGGCTTGTCTGCTAAATTATGATGACAGCTTGGTTTTCTCTTGGAATTTGGTTTAATAGCCATGAGGAAATCTCCTTGGTTCTAAAGTTCTAAGGACATATGTTCTAAGGACATATTGGGAGCCGATCCTACTTGGGAGTTGTACAGGCTGACCAAGTAGGTTCTGACTTCCATTCTCAGTATTTCCACTACAGTTTTTTGTGGGATACCACGCACTTCAACAGAGCTTCTTCCTAGGTAAGAATAATAAGCTTGTAGTTCATGAGGTAGTTAGCTGCAAGACATATACAGCAAAGTACTTTGGCATTCTCGCTAAAGCTCTCGAACCATAGTAAAAGTCTGTTGTCCTTATGCTGCCTGACTAGTAAAACACTACATTTTCCAAGTGGTCAAGAGTTGTAGCTTAATTTTGCAAGATTTGCACAACGTGCATAAGGGGATTTAGGGGGATCTCCGGGTATTTAGTGGTATCTCCGAGTTAAACAACACGTCTTAACGCAAACCCAACCCGATCGCACTTTTCCCCAAATCGGGTTATTATCTTCCGTAACTAAATAAAAAAACGCGCCCCGGCTAGGTGCTTGCGACACCCGCCCAGGACGACTTCCCCTCCCATGTTTACCCCATGAAAGGAGCCATTTTATAGTGTCAGAAAATCGCCAAAACCGCCAGTGCGTAAGCATTCCAGCCGATTGGAGCTTACCAAAATTTCACCTAGCTACCCAAGTCCAGACAACCACCGTCATCTGCAACACCACACGCATCCAGACCGGTGAAATAGTCGGACTAGAATACACCAAACCCGACAGTTACCAAGTGCGATGGCAAGGCATCAAAGCAGGCTGGAGTTACATCATCAAAGTTGACCCAGACGACCCTTGGTATCGAGAAGAGCAAACCCTCTACGTCGAAGAATCAAACATCCGCGACCTGACAACAGCCGCCTAATACACCCCTACACTTGCCCCTGCCGCCCGTAGGGGCATAGTCATTTGAGGGCAAATCAAAACAAGACCCCTCCCCCAGCCCCTCCCCGAAACGGAGAGGGGAGCAAGATTCCCCTTTCCTCCCAAAGCACACAACAGGAGGAATCTTTCTTGCTCCCCCTTCCCTCGCAGGGAAGGGGGCTGGGGGGTTAGGTCTCTTCAACCCATCAAGGAGAAACCATGACCATCTGGACGAAAAAACACACAACATTCAGCGTACAGAACCGACTCACCCCCACCGCCAGAGAACTTTGGCAATGGCTACTCGACGAAATCCCCGAAGGAAGCAGCGAAATCATCGACCTTCGCGACTTCAACAAATGGGTCAAAAAAACACGCGGATTTCCCCATGACCCCAAAACCGTAAAAAGTGCCGCCAAACAACTAAGAGATGCAGGCGTACTCATCCACCCCAAAAGCTACACCGCCTACGTCTGGCGCTGGACACTCAAATCCATCAACTTACTGCTCTTCCCCATTTCTCGCCCTACGAAAAAAAAATCGGCTTTAGCACCGCAAATTCCTGATTTAGACCCCTCAAACCCAGAATCACCCGTTGACGAGGCTATAACAACAACAACAGTTTTAGAAGATAGCGAAACCGACGACTTTACCCAAAAATTAGACGCTTGCAAAAAAGCCGGAATTTACTACGAACCCAAAGATGCCAAATTTCTGCGTAGTTTTTCCTTACAAGAAGTACTCAAAGCCATTCTCTACTTCCTATTCAACCGCGACGGAGTCCGTAAACCCGAAGGCTGGTTCAAAGTCTGTCTAGAAGACAACTGGGCAGCAAAAGAAGAAGAACGGCACCAACACCGCCTCCAGTGGTCTACTCAAGGCTTATTTGACGCGATTCGCCACTGCAATAACATGATTAGCGCAATATAACTACCATGGATCAAGAGGAGTCAGAGGACTTTCAACGAGTAAGCTCTCTCCGGATTAAGTCATCTCGCCGTTGTATCAAGTAAGAGGCATCCATGACATCGTCAATGCCTTGTGCCAGACTTTTGACAGAACTATTGGGATTTCTTTAACACTGCCAATTCCCTCAACTGGGATGGGCATCAGGGGCTGCATCCGTAACCCGACTTCATAACTCCTCCTGATGAAACCCTTTATTCATAAGGCATTTGCCCATCTACCCGTTTTAAATCGAGGGTCACGCCGACGTGATGGTCGCCCTTTACCCCGCCGACCTCGCTTCCTACGATACTCTCTAGTCTTACTGTTATTACTCGGCTGCGCTGTCCCGTTCGGATTGACAGCTACTCGCGTATTTGCCCAGAGTGACACGTCCGCCTCCCCTGCAACAGAGACACTCCGCGAAAGCAATACAGAAGAGCGCAAAGAACGCGGTCGCAATGATTCGGGTCTGCCCAACCCCGCTAACAAAGCACCTGAAGTGGCTGCCCTGCCCACAGGCGACCCCTACGTTCTAGAATTCAACCGCGCTCCCGTGGTTGGCACCCGCTTTAGCCTAAAAGGAATCTATGACGAAGCCCGTCTAGGGTTTACCCGTCCCCGTGACTGGAAGCTAAAAACCGTCAAAACCCAAATCCGCTATCGGCATTCGCCAGCGCTTTACGCCACACGCTCAAACCTCACCGTACTGATTAACGGTGCGAGTGTTGGCACTATTCCCCTCAACCGCAAAGAAGGGGAAATCGGTACTGCCGTCTACGACGTGCCACTCGCGCAACTTCAGAACTATAACGAACTCACCTTAGGCGCACTCCAAAACAACTCCCCCACCTGTACCCAAGACCCCTACGACCCGTCGCTGTGGACAGAGATACTCCCCGATTCCAAAATCACCTTTGACTACACGCCTCAACCCATCTCACTCGACTTCAGTCGTTTTCCCTATCCCATCTTTGACGAACTCAGCCTATACCCCAATCAAGTCGCTCACCTGCTACCCACCAAAGTTGATGAAGCTTGGCTAACCTCAACGACTCGCTTCCAAGCCACCTTAGGACGCTTAGCCGACTTTCGTCGCCTCGATACCCGCCTCATCAAATCCATTGATGATGTAGCGTTGAGTGAGCGGTTGGTGATTGTCGGCACCCCAGAACAGCAACCCGCCCTGAAATCACTGGAACTCCCGCTCACCCAGAAAGACAACAAATTCCTGGATAGCAAGCAGAAGGTGTTAGCGCCAGATGTTGGGGTGTTGATGTTGACAACCACCTCAGACAATAAAGCCCCTGTGCTGGTCGCAACAGGCAATAGTCCTGCGGCTGTCGCCAAAGCTGTACAGTTTCTAGTGCAGCCCAAAGACGAGCAAATTGCGACAGGTCAACTCATCCTTGTGGATAAGCTCTCCCCTGTGCCGTCCCCCAATCCTCGCGACTGGTCTGGGTATTTACCCCGCGCTGAATCCTTTAAACTCGCTGACCTCAATGCCCCTAGTGGCAAACTCTTTGAGGATGTAACCGTTCGAGGGGCAGATTCACCACCCATTGAAATCGACTTCAAAGCCTTACCAGACGATCGCTTTGTGTCGGGGAACACCATGAATCTGGTTTACAGCTATGGTCCCCAAATTAACCCCAAAACCTCCCTAGTAGAAGTGAAGCTGGATGGCGTGGCGCTGGTTGGTAAGCGCCTCTCTTCGATTAATGGCGGTACGCGAGAGTCCCTAAAGATTGCCCTCCCGGAAAACTTAATCAAACCCACCTCAAAAATTCAGGTCGATTTCCGCCTCGATGCGCGGGAGCGTCGTTCCTGTAGCCGGGTGACCGACCAACAACTCTGGGGGACTTTGCACTCGGATACAAGTTTTGACCTCAAGCGAACCAATACCGTTGATTTGCCAAACCTGAAGCTGTTACAGACAGGTTTTCCCTTTGCCGCGCCCCAGGATTTATCGACGACAGCAATTGTTGTTCCAAAATCGCCCTCGGTGAGTGAGTTGAGGGCTTTACTGGAGTTTGGGGAAAGACTCGGACGGCTCACTAAGGCTCAGTCTGTTCAGTTCGGCGTTTACACCGCCGATGCGTTGCCAGTCAAACTGAAAGAAACCCAGCATCTTGTGGGGATTGGCACACAAAAGAAATTTCCCTTTCCAGAAGTGTTCACTTCCGGGGGTTTTAACCTGAAGGATGGCTCTACACGTCAGCGCAACCAAAGTGCGGTTCAAACCTCACCCGATAATGACGGTGTAATCAAGCAAATGATTTCGCCTTGGAATAAAGAGCGTGTGCTGCTAGCGCTGACGGGTCAGACGGATAAAGGCTTAGACCAAGTGCAAGATTTGTTCCAGCAAGACCCCTTATTCTTCCAACTCAAGGAAGACACCGTTCTCATTAGTGCCAACACCGCCAATCCGGAAGCCTATGACCCCAATGCCTATACGTTAGAGTTTTTGCAGCGTGAACCGAAGCGTCAAATCGATAAAACCCCTGCGCCACGCCGAATTCTCCGCGTCGTTTCCGGGACTTGGTTCCTCTTGGGACCTGCAATTGTGGCAGCAACGCTCATCCTCTACGGTGTTGTCCAGCTATATCTCAAGCGCGTGGCTGGTCAGGTGAAGTAGCGATCGCTAATTGGGCGACTGGGAACGGGTTTTTCAGGGTAATTCAGTAAGACCCCTTTCGCGAAATCCCCTCGCCTATTTGCGATCGCTACTCTCTATTTCTTACTCTCCATTCCTTAATCCCTTTGTCAAATGACGAGTACATCCTCAAAAGTCAGAGAGAAACCAAGTCGTAGGCGCTTTGAGATTTCAGCCGCGCACCGTGAACAGTTAACGATTTGGCTTGTCGATCGCATTCCGGATGCGTTTGACAAGGTTCTTCAGTGGCTCTCGCATACTCAGCTACTGCTGCTGATTGTGTCGCTGTTGATGCTGTTAACACCTCTAATCACGGCGCGTCCAGCGATTTGGCAGCAAGGGGTAGTCGCCGCACTGTTGATTGCGGTGGGGCGTTTCGCCTTACAAATGGAGGAGCAAAAGCCCAGTAAAAAAATCAGTGAGTATCTTCACTTGTTTTTGATTTTATTGAGTCTGGTTTCTACAGCCCGTTATCTGTATTACCGCCTCAATTACACACTGAACTTCGATGACTGGCTCAATGGGACGTTCTGTTTCTTGTTGTTGGCGGCAGAACTTTATGCGATTTGCACCTTAGTTCTTGCCTACTTTCAAACAATAAAAATTAAAGACCGTAAACCAGTTGATCTTTCCCTCTATCCTCAAGACCAGTGGTTTAACGTCGATATCTATATTCCGACCTATAACGAAGATGTTGAAATTGTCCGCAAAACGACATTAGCGGCTTTAGCCATTGACTATCCCGCCGAGAAAAAACGAGTATATGTCCTTGATGATGGTCGAGCGGAAAAGTATAAAGCGCGTCGGGAAGAGTTACGCCAAATGTGCGAAGAACTTGGCGCGACAATGCTGACACGGGACAATAACGACCACGCGAAAGCCGGAAATATCAACACGGCTTTTACGCGCACCAATGGTGATTTGGTGCTGATTCTTGACTGTGACCACATGCCGACCAAAAATTTTCTGATGGATACGGTTGGCTTCTTTTTTAACCAAAAAGTGGCGTTTGTGCAGACGCCTCACTGGTTCTATAACCCAGACCCGTTTGAACGAAATCTCCTCACGGGTGGCAAAATTCCTGTGGGTAATGAACTGTTTTATAAGGTGCTGCAAAAAGGCAATGATTTCTGGAATGCGGCTTTTTTTTGTGGTTCAGCGGCGGTGATTCGCAAAGAGTATGCGCTGCAAGTTGGAGGGATTGCCACAGAAACGGTTACAGAAGACTGTCACACGGCGTTCCGGCTGCATTCTCTGGGTTATGAGTCGGTCTACTACGACAAGATTATGGTTGCGGGATTAGCACCGGAGAAGTTTTCTGCCTATGTGGGTCAACAAGTCCGTTGGGCACGAGGGATGGCGCAGATTCTGCGACTTGAAAACCCGTTGATTAACCCGAAGTTGAATCTGACGATTCCGCAGCGACTCTGTTACTTCAGTGCGACATCGCATTTTTTCTACGGGTATCCCCGGTTGATGTATGCGATCGCACCACCTCTATTTCTCTTGTTTGGTATCAACTCGGTTCGAGGGTTGGGTTTAGAAACGTTGTTCTATGCTTTGCCTCACATTATTCTGTCGATGCAGACGAACCACATACCCTACAAGAATGTCCGTTTCTCGTTCTGGAATGAGATTTTTGAGTTTGCGATGTCGTTCCAGGCGGGGATTGTGACGCTGATGGCGCTGGTTAACCCGAAACTCGGCAGCTTTAATGTGACGGATAAAGGGCTTTCTGTTACGAAGCGCAGTTTTGACTTTGACTCGGTGCGGTATCTTGTCATTGTTAGTGCGATCGCAGCGGCTTCTTTGTTTGCTGTCCCGTTTTGGCTAGTTATTAGCCCAGAGGATACCCAAGCGGTTTTAATCAATGCGTTCTGGTGTATCTTCAACTTGTTCCTGCTGTTGGCGGCGTGTCTGGTGGCATTCGAGCAACCCCAACTCCGTCGCGCACACCGTCTGCCTCGGAAGTTGACGGTACGGATTCATAGTGGTGGTCAAACGTGGACGGGTCAAACGATTGATGTGAGTGAAAGCGGTACGCAAATTCTTTTGGATGAATGGCCCAATATCCCCGATGAAGTGAAAGTGGAACTGGTGGGAGACTACGGTGCGCGGGCGCTGATGAATGGGAAGGTGATTCGCGCGATCGCAACGAGTAAACTGCAAGCAAGGCTATTTGTTGATTTTGTCGAACCCAGTCGCAGTCAGTTAGATGACTTGACATTGGTACTCTTCTCTGACGTGAAAGAGTGGTATTCCCAGACACGAACAGAGGTGGATAACCCCATCGAATCGCTCAAGTTTATTGTGACCAGTATTAAACGGGTCTTCCGCGAATTCCGTCCGGCTACGGGTGAGAAGGTACGCAAACAAGTGAATGCCTTTGCTCAGCTTTATTGGGAAGGTTGGGAAGGTCACTCCTATACGGCGAGAGTCACAGAACTCGGAACGCAGGATATAAGTGTTGAATTAGAGGGTAACAATATTTTCAACCTGGAGACGATGCTGCAAACTCAGCCGCTGATTGGTTTACTACTCTCACAGGAGGCAGATGACCCACAGCCTGCTAGTTTGTTAGCTAAGGTGGAATCGATTGAAGAGTTGGCTCCTGTTCAATCAGAAAAGCGATCGTCCACGCTTGCTACGACAGCCTCCATGCGATTTCGCATGGAGTTAAGTTTCCCGGAGTCATTAAAACGGCAGCAGCACTCCAAAATTCAACGGCTTTTAAAGACCCTTGAGTAATCTCATTTGTGCTGCGGTACTATTTCACCTTGTTGTTGAAGAAAGCTAGTTGAAAAGGGGAAGGGGAAAAGGTTAAAGGGAATGTCCTTTCTCCCTTCCCCTTTACCCTTTAACGAGAACCAACCGCTCCCTCGCAAGGTTTTCCTAAATTGGTATAACTCTCTGTTCAAAATTATTTAAAGAGAAACTCTCCTGTACTTCTGGAAAACTCGGTCAGGTCAATCGATTCCCTCTTTACAAGTTATCTCGGATTGGTAATACTTGTATTACAATATTCAAGGAAGTTCTCCGTTGAATTAAATTTATATTTAATCAGATAATAATAATACTGCTTTCTGAGCCATCTAAAAAAAAGATAGAGTAAATTAATTTGCTTTTAGCTCAGGAAATACTTATCATATTTTAATAAATAAATTATAATGATAGGGGCTTAGCCACTTCTTTTTTGCTCTAACTTATATCAACAATAAAATAATTATTATCGCGTGAAATTTTAAGAGAGAACATTACACTCTCTTCATCTATTTTTATCGCCCTTTATGGGCGCTTTACCTGTTTTCCCTGAAAAGCCTGTTAAACTGTTGAATAACAAGTTAAATGACTTGTTCATCTACCCAAAAACTAAAAAATTTTGTTACCAGAGGATGCATTACTGCTCTTGCGTTTCGCCATAAGCTCTCAAAGAGAGCGAGACAAAAGAGCTATCCAGGGGTGACTCTTCAGATACCAGCCTTTTATGACTGCCAGCTTATTTGAAAAGCGCCTTTTGTCCTAAAAGACGTTTCTAGAGCGCTCTCTCACTCGCACAAGACAAAAGCTGCCCAGAGCGTAAGACGCTTCGGCTTACTTCCTCCGGCAAAATCCATTTAAGACGAATAAATTCCGGGATGCGGCTACTCCCTCAAAAGAGTTTTCCTCTTCCATAAAACTCCGCTCTTGAGGGGATTACTAATGGAACAAGATTCAACTATTTGAATCGTTGGTCATTGCTGCAACTCATTCGTTTTTGGGTTCTGCTCTTCAAGACAGAGAAGTCAAGAGTCTTGACACTGCAGACGATACCTGAATTGTGTGAGTGTAACTTGTACAACAAGATTTAACCCTTCTAGTTTCAACGATTGGATGAGACCAAGGTAGATACAAATGAACACCGTTTCTATGGCTAGCTACAGATCTTCCCAAAGGCTAAACCCGCTCTCCTTGTTAGCACAACTATCTAGTCGTCAGGCAAATGGGTGTTTACAAGTATCTAGTGGCTCTGTTTCTTGGTCAATCTATTTAGAACAGGGAAAACTAGTTTATGCTTCAGATTCCGTTGACCCATTCGAGCGGCTTGACCGTCACCTGCGTCGCCTCAGTCGTCAAATCCCGACTCTTGTCAGTGCGGTTCGGGTTCAAGTTCGCCTGATTTTTGAATCCGATTTAGAGAGTCAGTCAAGTCAAACTCCTGATTACCAAGCTATTAGCTGGCTTGTCAATCAACAGTATCTCAACCCGGTTCAAGCCGCCTCTTTAGTCGAAGACTTGGCGGAAGAGGTAATTGTATCACTTCTGTCGGTAAAAGAAGGAAGTTACCAATTAATTAACCAGGACAAAATTGAAGAACTACCTAAGTTTTGTCGTCTTGACCTGCGAACAATTGTTGAACGCTGTCATGAGCAGTTGCGCCGCCAACAATCGAATGCCCCCACGAGTGGAACACCCGCCACTCGTACTGATGCTTCCGGTCAAGCTGGCACTCAGTCCAAACTTGAATTAATTCAAAAATCGGCTCAAAAAACGAGTACTCCTCCTCCAAGTAATAACGCTAAGGGGACGGCGATCAATCAAGGCAAACCCCTTTCAAAAAGCACGTACACGATTGCTTGTATTGATGATAGCCCAACGGTTTTAAATGCGATTAACTCGTTCTTAGATGACAAAAGTTTCTCTGTGGTCATGATTAATGACCCAGTGAGGGCATTAATGCAAGTTGTCCGGATTAAGCCTGACTTAATTTTGCTTGATGTTGAGATGCCAAACTTGGATGGCTATGAGCTATGTTCTCTTTTACGAAAGCATTCACTTTTCAAGAATACCCCGATCATTATGGTGACGGGAAACACAGGGTTTCTCGACCGAGCCAAAGCCAAACTAGTCAGAGCCTCAGGCTACTTAACGAAGCCGTTTAACCAATCTGAATTACTAAAGATGGTGTTTAAACACTTATCGTAGGAGGTTGAATTAATTGTGCTTTCCTTGCGCTTGGTCAAGAGAACACTCAGAAAATTCGGAGCAAGAGCTTTCTAAAAGATGCCTTATTCAAGACAGAAGCTAGCAATATCTGTTAATTAATCGTGAGGCCAGTTAGTCATGAGTAAAACGTTAATGCGGACAATTTTAATCGTAGAAGATACTCTCTCCGAAATGGAATTAATGAGTCATTACCTGAGAGAAAGTGGTTATACCGTTATCAGTGCCGTTGGTGCACAAGAAGCACTTGATAAGGTTTTGACCCAAAAGCCAGATGTCATCATTACCGATGTCGTTATGCCAGGAATGAGTGGTTTTGAGTTGTGTCGCCGTCTCAAGACTCATCCCGCGACTGAAAATGTCCCCATTGTTATCTGTTCTTCTAAAAACCAGGAGATTGACCGCCTCTGGGGGATGAAACAAGGGGCAGATGCCTACCTCACAAAACCCTTTACCCGCGAACAAATTCTACGTGCGATTCAAGCCGTCGCCGTTTGAACTAATGGATACCTCTGCTCTCGCCCTCCGCACCAATCCAATTCCCAATAAAAAAAATCTAGGAGACTCCTATCTCAAGTTTCAGTTTGGTCAACAAACACCTGCTGTTTTATCAATGAGTCGGGCAACTGAAGTTGTCGTCCTACCCGTAGATCGTCTAACCCCAATGCCGAACATGGCTCCCTTTGTCATGGGATTGATCAATCGGCGATCGCGTGTGCTGTGGTTAGTTGACTTGGCAAGGATGCTGAACTTACCAGGAGTCGAAACCAATGTTCAGCATTACAACGTAGTGATTATTAGTAATGAGTCTATGTCTTTAGGCGTCATTGTACAGTCCGTTGAAGGTATTGTACGCCTCATGCCTGATTCAATCCACTCTCCACTCGGTCATGTGTCATCCGCGCTAGTGCCCTATTTACGCGGATGTATTTTACAAGAGACAGAAATTTTATTAGTTCTTGATGCCGAGGCGATTCTGCGTTACGCGCAGCAATAGCGGATGGGCTGCATCGCCCTTGGCGGCGCCCCGCTGCTCCACGCGATCGCCCTTTAACTCAACGCTTTCGGATAACAGGAGTCATCACCACCGTTTCAGATCAAATGTCAATTTATTATCCCGTAATGGTGCTTATTTTATGGTTAAGCAATTCGATACAGCCAGCAGTGGCAATAACAAAATTCCAGATAATATCTATCAAAATGGCGTAGTCCGAAACAGCTACACGCACACAGCCTCGACGAAATCCATGAGCAATGAAGCCACAAAGAGGCCAGTCATTGTTCTTCCCGATTCTCATACTCCACCCCCGAAGCCAAACCCCTCCCTACGCACTCAGTTGTTGACGACAATTCTTCCTGTAGTCCTAATCCCCTTGGGACTTGCCGGATTAGTGAGCTATAACATTGCTGCCCAACGCAGCCAACAGCACGCCGAAGAGTTATTGCAAAGTAAAGCGCAGCTAGCGAGGGATGTTTCTCGTAACGTGTTAGAGGAGTCGGCAACAATTCCGGCGACTGTGGCAACCAATCCTTTAGTCATCGATGCTGCGCGCGCTAGTGGCCAAGCCGCCCAAGCCAGTGGACTCCCACAACGACCGATTGACCAAATCGAACAGGCGTTTTCGACCAACAAGCTCATAAAGCTCAATCAGGCACTCAATGATTATTTGAAAAGAACAGCAGAAACGGGAAAATTTGCCGAAATATTTTTTACCGACAAACATGGGTTCAACGTTGCTTACAGCAACCCCACCTCTGACTTTGTTCAGAACGATGAAGCCTGGTGGCAACGGGGCAAAAAGGGAGATAAGCAAGTCGTTGAGCCTCAAATTGATAAATCCTCGAACACCGTTGGTGTGGATATATCCCAGCCAATCACAGACCCCGCCTCAGGCGAATTCCTCGGTGTTGTTAAAGGCATACTGCCTGCTACCCGCTTTGATTTTGTGTTGGATGCCTTGGAAGAGACAGAAAGGAGCGAATCCGAACAACTACAAATCCTAGCCTTTGGAGATGATAGCAAGGCGATTGTTATCAAGACCCTCACGTCTCAGGGAACCTCTACCACCCAAGCCGTGCTGGGTGGTGAAGTTGTCGCCCAGAAAGCAGCCGATTTAATTAAAAACTCCATCACCACCCAGACTTCGGATGGGGGCACATCCTCTACCTCATTTGTCCACGAGAGGGCCCGTTACGCCCTCGCGACGGTTCCGAATACAAACTGGGTGGTGGTGAGTTCAATTGACACGGCTGAAATTGGTGCAACTGGGAGGGAGGCGGCGCTCATCTCAGGACTGATTTTCCTCGGACTTGCAGGTGTGACGACAGCAATTCTTTGGCTTTTAGCCCGTCGGTTATCAGAGCCTTTAAATCAGTTGGCTGGTGCGGCAGAGCAGGTTGCTGCCGGAAATTTGGATGTAAGCGCCCAACCAAATGGTTCTGCCGAAACCCAGACACTGGCTCAAAGCTTTAATAACCTTGTCGTCCGGGTCAAAGACCTCCTACAGCAACAAGCCGCCCAAAGCGAGAAAATCCAGACCTATGCTGACACGGTCAACGCCGCCACCAGAGGCGACAGCCAATTTCTCTTCGACCAAGCCGTTCAAGATGCCCAAAAGCACCTGAACGTGGATCGAGTAGTAATTTATGGCTTTGAACCCGACTTGAGCGGCAGCATCGTTGCCGAAGCGGTTGACCCCGGTTGGCCACGGGCACTGGCAGACCGTATCAGCGACCCTTGTATTCCAGGAAAACTCCTCGAAGAGTACAAACAAGGGCGAATTGTTCCTACCAGCGATGTCCGGGCAACCAATTATTCCCCAGCGCACTTGCAGTTGTTGAACCGACTACAAGTCAAAGCCAACTTAGTTGTGCCCATCATCGCTGCCGACAACCTCTTGGGCTTAATGGTGGCGCATCAGTGTTCTCGCACTCACGAGTGGCAGGAGTCAGAAATTAATTACCTAACTCAGTTAGCGACTCAAGTCGGAGTGTCTTTAACGGGTGTGAGTTTCGCCGCGCAGAAAGAAGCCGAAGCCAAACGCGCCCAACAACTCAATGAAATTATCTCTCGCGTTCGGGAATCCCTCAACGTCGAAGAAATTTACCATACCGCGATTACAGGCATCCGGGAAACCCTGAAAACTGACCGTGCGGTTGTCTACCTCTTTGACGAAGACTGGCAAGGAACTATCGTCGCCGAATCAGTAGCGAACGGTTGGCCCAAAGCGTTGGGAGCAAACATTGCTGACCCCTGTTTTGCCGAGCAATATGTTGAAAAGTACAAGCGCGGTCGGGTCAAAGCAACAGAGAACATTTACGACGCTGGCTTAACCAAGTGTTACCTAGGTCAACTAGAACCCTTCAAAGTCAAGGCGAATTTGGTTGCCCCAATTCTTGCCGAGGGGAGGTTACTAGGTCTATTGGTGACCCACCAGTGTTCCAGCACGCGACCCTGGCAGGAAGCGGACATTAACTTCTTCAAGCAGGTAGCGATTCAACTTGGCTTTGCGCTCGACCAAGCGGCGGCGCTTGAGCAGCGAGAACAAGCCCGGATTGTCGCTGAACTGATTTCAGAAGAGCAACGTCATGAAAAAGAAGCCCTCCAACTCCAGCTTTTGGAACTGCTGAGTGACGTGGAAGGAGCAGCCCGTGGTGACCTGACGGTGCGGGCGGATGTAACGGTCGGGGAAATTGGCACGGTGGCAGACTTCTTCAACGCCGTTATTGAAAGTCTGCGTGGAATTGTTACCCAAGTGAAAACAGCGGCGACTCAGGTTAACACTTCACTAGGAGAAAACGAAGGAGCAATTCGCCAACTTTCCTCCGAAGCGCTCAAGCAAGCCGAGGATACGACCCGTACCCTGGACTCGGTTGAGCAAATGACCCGTTCGATTCAAGAGGTAGCTGAGAACGCTCGGCAAGCGGCGGTCGTGGCTCGCACAGCCTCCTCTACCGCTGAAGTAGGTGGGCAGGCAATGGACCGCTCCGTGCAAAATATTCTCAAGTTGAGGGAAACGGTAGCTGAGACCGCGAAAAAGGTCAAGCGTCTGGGTGAATCATCCCAGCAGATTTCCAAGGTGGTGTCCTTGATTAACCAAATCGCGCTGCAAACAAACTTGTTGGCGATTAACGCCGGGATTGAGGCGGCGCGTGCTGGTGAAGAAGGTCAAGGGTTTGCGGTGGTTGCGGAAGAAGTTGGCGAACTAGCAGCGCGTTCGGCGGCAGCGACCAAAGAAATTGAAAAGATTGTGGAAAACATCCAACAAGAAACATCAGAAGTGGTCGAGGCGATGGAACTTGGTACAACACAGGTGGTGGAAGGAACCCATCTGGTGGAGGATGCCAAGCAGAGTCTGAGTCAGATTTTGGATGTGTCCCGCCAAATCGACGTTTTGGTGCAGTCAATTTCGAGTGCGACGGTGTCTCAGGTCGAAACCTCTCAAGCCGTAACGGAGTTGATGAAGGAGATTGCGCTCGTCTCTGAACGCACGAGCCATTCTACCCGACAAGTTTCTGGCTCTCTGCAAGAGACGGTCGGGATTGCGGCTCAATTACAAGCCTCTGTGGGTACGTTCAAAGTTGGCGATTAGTTATTTGTTGTTGGTTATTTGTTATTTGTTCAAGACGCAAACAACAGACAACTCTCCAACAGAAAAGGAACAACAAACGACAAACAACAAGTAACGAATATGTCACAAGACAAGGAACGTGAAATTCAGCTCCAGTTTCTTGAAGAAGCACAGGAGTACCTAGACACAATAGAATCAGTACTCCTCGGCTTGGAATCGAGCCACATTGATGGGCACCAAATGGATGCTGTCTTGCGAGCGGCGCATTCGGTCAAAGGGGGGGCAGGGATGATGGGGTTTGTGACGTTGAGTCAACTGGCTCACCGTATGGAAGATTCCTTCAAAGTCCTCAAGCAACAGAGAAACTCTATTTCTATTGATGCAGAACTCGAAAGCTTGCTGCTTTCAGGAATGGATCGCTTGCGCCAGGTGCTGACTCTGAACCGCCAAGGGGCGGATGTTGATGAACAGTGGCTGGCTACAGTTGGGAACCCAGTTTTTGACAAGCTGCATGAACGCCTCGGTGACCCCGTTGCCGACGATGCCAGCACGATGTTGGGGTCAGATGACGGCACCAATGTCGCGGCGTTGCTGTTTGAAACGGAAGTTGAGGGATGTTTAAATCGCCTAGAGTCGGTTATCGCCGACCCGCAAGCGCCTTGCTTAGAGGAAGAACTCTCAATTATGGCGCAAGAGCTGGGGGGATTGGGCGAAATGCTCCAGCTAGAGGCGTTTACACAACTGTGTGAATCGATTCTCTCTCATCTGGAGGCGGCCCCAGATCAGATCAGAGAAATCGCTCAAGTTTCGCTCTCCGCTTGGAGGCGATCGCAAGCGTTGGTACTAGTCGGTCAAGTGGGTAGCTTGCCGACGGCGCTTGACATCAAGTTAGAAGCGCCTTCCTTGGCTCACCCTCACTCCACCCTCCCCATGGAAACAGAGATGGTGGAAGAACCGGCGTTCGACGACGTATTTGCCGTTGACTTCGACATCTTTAGCCCCGCCGCCCAAGTCCAGCACCCCTCACTCATCGAAGAGGAGTTGTTTGACGAACCAGTGGTTTGGCAAGAGGCAACTGCTCAGGTTTCTCCCGATGTCCAAATCGATTTCTCCACCCCTACCGAGGTGGTAGAAGAACCGGCGTTCGACGACGTATTTGCCGTTGACTTCGACATCTTTAGCCCCGCCGCCCAAGTCCAGCACTATAAAGCAACCGATAGCGTTACCCCAATCGCTCCTCTAAAGCTGTCAACAGAAGAGAGTTCGACGGATGAGGTGTTTGACGAACAAGCAACGGCTGCCCAAACGAGTGCCTCTCTTTCACGAGAAGTCCAAGCGGATAAGCGTGAAGTCTCCTTAGACGACTTCAACTGGCAATCGAGTCAACCCAACTCTGGTAAGAGAGCGCAACCCAAAGAAACTCAGGAAAACACGGTTCGTATTCCCGTCCGGCAACTCGATCGACTCAACGATCTATTTGGGGAACTCACCATCGAACGTAACGGACTCAGCTTGCACCTGGCACGGTTACGGAATTTGATGGAAAACCTTAGCCGTCGCGTTAGCAACCTGGAGCAGTCGAATAGTCGCATCCGAACGGCTTACGATACCGTTACGACTCATAGCGCTATCCCCACTGTCCGTCAGCCGTCGCTGGTGACGACAAGCGCCCCGTTGAGCGGAGGGGGGTCACCACCCAAGGTTCGTTATAGCAGTTACTTTGATGCCTTCGATGCTGGTGACAGCACGGCTGGTCGTCCTGGACTTGGCGAGAGTGCGCTGCATCTTAACAGCGGCTTTGATGCCTTAGAAATGGATCGGTACAACGATCTACATCTGCTGTCGATGGAAGTGATGGAAACCATCGTCCAGGTTCAAGAAGTCACGAGTGATATTGGACTGAGTCTTGAGGAAACCGATCAAACGGCGCGGGAATTAAACCAAACCGCCAAGCAGCTACAAACCAACCTCACACGGCTACGGATGCGCCCCTTGTCTGAGTTAGTGGGGCGATTTTCCAGAGCCTTGCGAGATCTTTCGTTGGAGTACGGAAAACAAGCCGAACTCAAAGTTTTAGGGAAGGGGACTCTGATTGATCGCAGCATCTTGGAGGCGCTTAGTGACCCCTTGATGCATCTGGTGCGTAATGCCTTCGACCACGGGATTGAAGACCCTGCCACTCGCTCATCTCAAGGAAAACCCGCTCAAGGGGTAATTGAAATTAAAGCGGCGCACCGGGGTAACCAAACGATTATTACGGTCAGTGATGATGGGAATGGTATCAATCTCAACAAAATCCGGGCGAGAGCGGAAGCGATGGGCTTGGATGCGGGGTTACTCGCTGCTGCAAGTGAGGATGAATTGCTCTCACTGATTTTTGAACCCGGTTTTAGCACCGCCGACCAAGTCACTGCCCTTTCGGGTCGAGGCGTGGGGATGGATGTGGTTCGCAACAACCTTAAATCTATCCGTGGTGACATCCGTGTGGATACTCAGCCTGGGCGAGGAACAACCTTTACGCTCACGGTGCCATACACGCTTTCAGTGGCGAGAGTCTTGCTTGTGGAAAGTAATGGAATGCTGCTTGCCTTTCCCACGGATGCGATCGAGGAGATGCTCTTACTAAATCCCGACCAGGTGTTGACCACTCCTGGGAACGAAGTTCTCAACTGGGAAGGGGAGATGGTTCCTTTGACAAGGCTTAGCTCGTGGCTAACATTTTACTGCCCACGCAAAGGTGTTGCAACACCAGAAGGCGTGCCCACGATTAGTGTGCCAACGGTGCTAATGGTGAGTCAAGGAGACTGCTTGCACGCGCTCGTCTGCGAACGCTGTTGGGGTGAACGGGAGGTGGCTATCCGCAAAGTTGAAGGCACACTGACAATGCCTCCTGGCTTCGCCAGTTGTACAATTCTTGGCGATGGTAAAGTTGTTCCACTTGTTGATGCCAATGCGCTGCTGCGCTGGGTTGCTCAAGAGGCTGCGTCCACGAGTACGCTCGTGATTGACGAGTCAGCTCGTGTGTCGTCGTCGCCAAATCCTTTGGCGCTCAAGGAGTCACGAGATGGAGCAGATAACCCACCCGCAACTCCTCTGCCGCACTCGCAAAAAGACAGCATTCTCGTTGTTGATGACTCGATTAATGTCCGCCGATTTTTAGCCTTGGCTTTAGAAAAAGCCGGGTATTTGGTGGAACAGGCTAAAGATGGTCAAGATGCGGTTGAAAAACTGCTCGGTGGATTGCAGGTTTCAGCCGTTATTTGTGACATTGAGATGCCTCGTCTCGATGGTTATGGCTTTTTGGCTCGAATCAAATCCGACCCAGCATACGAGCAATTACCAATTGCGATGCTAACGAGTCGCAGTGGGGAAAAGCATCGCCAACTAGCAATGACTTTGGGGGCTGCCGCCTATTTTTCTAAGCCTTACAATGAGCGGGAGTTATTACGAACGATGAAGCAACTCATTACGTCCAGAGTGAGCTATTCCCCACGCCCGACATAATGGCGACCGAGAGAGGGCTTCGCTTCGTATTGCACTCCTCTGGCTACGAAGGCTGAATGCTTTTTCTTGGTCATTGGTCATTAGTCATTGGCTGACGGGGCTTTAAACCCGTGATGTTTCGGTAAAATTATGGCTGTTTTTTCTCCACTTACCTCCCGACGAGCTAGCAATCGCAAAGCCGAAGCTACCCAACAACTAATTGTTTTTCGCCTTCATAATGAAGGGTTTGCCCTGCCAATTCGTTGCGTACATAAAGTTATTCCTATGGGTAATATTTATGGAGGTCGAGAGGGCGCTTTCTCTGTGGGACTGACACTGTATCAAGATCAAGAATTACTCGTTATTGACGGTTATCATCGAATTTTTCGGAGCGCACCAAGCTCGTATTTGCCCGCAACGGACCAAGCGCTTCCTCATAAAGGGCAAGAAGAACAGCCGGACATGACGAGCGCAGGCTTCCTGCTGATTGTCCAAAGCCCTCAAGGGAAACTGGTAGGGTTACCGATTGATTCACCACCTTCGTTGCAACGTGTACCGGAGTCGGCATTTACTCCCTTAACGTCAACCTATATGGCAGAGGGGAATATTCGATGTGTCAGTGCGCTGATTCTTCAAAATAATGATGAACCGCCTCTATTTTTGCTCAACCCAGAAAAGCTTGTTGAGCCTCAACAGGCTTTACCGGGAACCACATTCGCCCAAGAGAGGGGGTAGAGTTCGTGGTAAGTTGTTTGCGGAAAGATTGATTATCCCAAACGTTTATGAGTGCGATCGCACCAGTGCCCGACTCCGCTACTCGACTCGATTTCCCACCTTCATCGACGTCATCACTCGTAGAGAGACTGCTGGCAGATAAGCGCAGCCCTCATACTCAAAAAGCCTATGCCAAAGATCTAAAAGATTTCTTTCGGACGACAACGGGCTGTGAACCGACTCCCGAAATGGTTGCCGCTTTCCTAAGACTGGAAAGACTTGAAGCGAAAAGCGTTGTCTTGGACTATAAAGCCAAAATGATTGAGCGGGGTTTGTCTGAGGCGACTGTAAACAGACGATTAGCCGCTATCCGGGCACTGGTTAACTATGCTTATGAAGCCGGACAGTGTGGTTGGACACTCTCAATCCGTAACGAGAAGGTTAAGCCCTACAGAGACACGACAGGAATTAGCCGCGAGGCATACCGTCAAGTTCTAGCGGTTCTAGACAGAGAAACCTTGAAGGGGAAAAGGGATTTTGCCCTCTTGCGGCTTTTGTGGGATAACGCCTTACGTCGAGGTGAAGTATCGAATGCCAATATCAAGAATTTTGACCCGGAAGCCAGAACACTTAAAATCTATGGTAAGGGGAAAGGAACGCAAGCAGAAATTATAGACTTGAGCCGACCGACGACAGCCGCTTTACTAGAATGGCTAGAGAATCGTGGGGAAGCCTCAGAAGAAGCCCCACTATTTATTGCCTTAGACTCTGTTAACTTTGGGCATCGTTTGACGGGTTCAGCGATCGCGTGGATAGTCAAACAGACTTGCCTAAAGGCGGGGATAACTAAACCCATGAGTCCCCACAGAATTAGACACTCTAGCATTACCGCCGCACTAGATGCGACGAATGGGAATGTACGCAAGGTGCAAAAACTGAGTCGTCATTCCCAGTTAGATACGTTAATGATTTACGACGACAATCGGCAAAAGTGGCAGTTGGAAATAACAGACTTGCTAGCAGAAATGCTTTGACAAAGAAGTAGGGGAGGAGTCAGGAGTTCATCTCGTTTTTCTGAGCTAAAGCCCTTGCTTCCAAAAAACACTAACCACTAACTATTAACTACTAATTGTGGCGTGGCGTTTCTGAATGTACCCAGAAGGGATGGCTTCCACGCCACCGCTTCTGTAAGAGAAAAAGTTGAGTCTCTTTTAGCGATCGCTTACTTCTTTAATCTTGCAGTTTGCCAAAATCAAGGGCTAACGTGGTGAAAGGCAATCTGCAAGATTGACTGGCTACCAAGCACCTTTCATTTATTCTCTCGCACGAGCAACCCGTGAGCCTATTTATTGATATTGTCCTGTTTATAATCGCGCTTCTCCTACTCATTCCCATCTCGGTTTTTTTTATTGAAAGCTGTGCCGCCTTCTTGCCAGGGCGACGCGAGACTAAGGCGGCAGGGGAACCCCGACCTAGGGTTGCTGTTTTAGTTCCAGCTCACAATGAAGCCTCAGGGATTGGGGCAACCCTGGAGACCTTACTACCACAGCTGACAAGCCAAGATCGGCTTATTGTTATTGCCGATAATTGCAGTGATGAAACAGCAGCGATCGCTCGTACCTCTGGCGCAACCGTAATCGAACGAATTAATCATGAACAAAAGGGAAAAGGGTACGCCTTAGACTATGGTTTGCGCTTCATCGAAGCCGACCCACCCGATGTCGTTGTGATGGCGGATGCCGACTGTATTGTTCATGAAGGCGTAATCGATCAGGTTGCCCGACTCGCGAAGGCGTTTGGGCGACCTGTCCAGACAACCTACCTGATGGAACAACCCGCTAACCCAGGACCAAAGGATGCGGTTTCAGCGCTGGCGTTCATGGTCAAGAACTTAGTCCGTCCCAGTGGATTAGAGCGACTGGGGCTGCCCTGCTTGTTATACGGTACGGCAATGGCTTTCCCTTGGCGAGTGATTGCGTCGGCCCCGCTTGCGAGTGGAAATATTGTCGAAGATATGCAATTAGCGATCGATCTGGCGCTGGCTGGACATGCACCCGTATTTTGTTCAGAGGCGAAGGTGATTGGGCGTCTTCCGCAACAGAAGCAAGCAGCAGAAGGGCAACGAGTGCGATGGGAGCATGGTCATTTGCAGACACTGCTGACACAAGTCCCTCAACTACTCAAAGAGTCAATTCATCAAAGACGTTTTGATTTGTTTGCGATCGCCTTAGACTTAAGCATCCCGCCAATTTCACTGCTAGTCCTCATGTGGGTAGCGTTCATGGCAATTGCTGCGTTAGCCGGAGTATTGGGAGCTTCATGGCTTCCCGCGATTGTTCTCGCAATCGAGGGACTTCTCCTGTTCACGGCGATTGTTGGGGCTTGGCTTAAGTTTGGTAGAGCCGACTTACCGCTCATGGCGCTTTTGGGTGTACCCGCCTATATTCTTTGGAAAGTTCCCCTCTATTTCGCGTTTCTAGTACGCCCTCAGACCAAGTGGATTAGAACCGAACGCGACCCCGTCGAGGCTCCAGAATCTTAACGAGCCTTGCGTAGAACAGCTAGCCAAAAAAGGGGGAGTTCTATCAAGTCCGGTTGTACAATCACAAAGCAAAAGTCAGGGTACAATTGCTCTTTTCTGATCGCCTTTTAGGACAGGTTAGCTCTCTAGCGATCACACTCAACTCTTTTGCCGGGATAGAGAGCAGCGCGGATTGTTGGTGATGCCCATGTGGAAGAGGGTAGCTTGGAGCTAGCGCTTCCGCGCTAGCCCATACAGATCAGCTATCAAACATCAGCACTCAAGGGAGATGAGGAATGTGATCGCCCACATCCGGCAGTTGCCAGCGGTCAACAGATGCAAGCCTACTCACTCTAGATTGAGCCAGAATCTGATTGTTACTCTGTCAAAACAATTAGTAATTATGTATTTATTTACATAAATTAATACTTAGAATTTTGCATAAAACTATCTTTTTGACCTGATTTATAGGTAGAAGGCAACGAAACCAGGTTCTACACCTGAAGAAACAAAAAATATGACTACTTATAACTACTCTGTTGGCGATTTAACAGACATTCCCTACAGCAACAGCACTTATCTAGATGATTTTTACACTGATGATGTCTACACCTTCAACATTGATGGAACCAGTAGCATCAATCTGAACCTCCATAACATTACCGCTGGTGATGATGCCGATCTTTATCTGTATCAAGACACTAACGGGAATGGCGTGTTTGATACTGGTATTGACCAACAGGTTCAAAGTTCTACTTCCGGCAGCAACAGCGATGACTCAATTAACTACTTAGGGGAGGCAGGGACTTATTTTGCCCAAGTTCATCGTTACAGTTCTGGTAGTTTAGACTACGAACTTGACATATCTGCCACCACAGACGCTCCGTTGGATACACAGACACAACCCCCAAATCTTCTGCCTACTGAGGTTGATGGCGGTACCTTATTTCATGGGGACGCGCTGACGTACTACGGCTGGGTAGGTGATACGGATACGGCTGATGTCTATCAATTCACTCTGGATTCTTACAGCAACGTTGATATTACCCTCACTGGTTTGAGCAATGATGCGGACATCCGCTTAATTCAGGACTCCAACAACAATGACATTGTTGATGCTGGTGAATCGCAATCGCTCTTTGCTTCAAACAGTGGTGGTATCACAGATGAAAATATTTCTTTTAGCCTGCATGGTGGCAATACATTTTACGTCCAGGTCTATCAATATAGTGGTGATACGTCCTATGAGTTGCAGGTAGCGGCTTCTTCTTGGATTTAAGGAGCTGCTCAAACTCGGAGTAACGACAACTAGAAGGCATCAAGGTCATTAGACCTCTTGCAAAAGTCGTCGCTGGGGTAATATGAGGTCTGAAATTAGGCGATCGCTCACCCGTTTTCTGCGCTCACCACGACAGATTCATAAGGGAAACTGATGAAATACGAACGAGCTAAACATCTCAAGCCAGCAGAATTTAAGCGCTTTTGTGGCGTCCGGCTAGAAACTTTTAAGCAGATGGGCTTAGTTTTAGCAACGGAAAAATTTTGGTCGTTAAGGAATTCAGTCCTGCCAGAAGTCGCTGAAACAGCCTGGAGATAATTCTGTGTAGCGCACCGTATGCTGAATGTTCTTGTGCCCCAGATAATGCTGAATAGATCGCGTGTCGTGCCCGTCATTGACCAGCTTGTACCCACAACCATGCCGCAGCATATGGGGATGGACTGGGAACGTAAGAGATGAATGACTGCCGATACGGCTGAGCAACTTACGAAATCCAGCAGTGGTCATTGGGCTGCCCCGTTCCGTAACGAATAGATAGGGGGACGCAACAGACTCTCGTTGCAACTTCCGCAAAGCTCGTAGTTCTGGAGCGTGTAAGGGATGGACACTGGGAATACCATGCTTCAACCGTCTGACGTGCAGCAATCCCGTATCAAGATCAACTTGATTCCATCGTAATGAACACAGTTCAGATACCCGTAAACCGTGCCGATAAGCCAGGAGAATCATCGTGGCATCCCGATGTCCATATCGACCATAAGTTCTGGCAACCTTCATCAGTTCTTCCACTTCCTTCGGAGTGAGGTACTCGCGAGGTCGCTTTTGACTATTGGGGACATGGCGAGGAGGAATGCTGTCTTCGTCAGATGGGCAACGATTTCCAGTGAAAGGGTCTGTTCGTCAGGGACGGGCATTGCCGCGCTACTTCGGTTATGGAAAAGGAATTACCTTCTATAGCTGGACCAGTGATCAATTCTCCCAATACGGTTCTAAAGCTGTTCCAACGACTGTTAGAGACGCAACTTACGTCCTTGACGAAATCCTCAACAATGAAACGGAACTGCCGATTCTGGAGCATACCACTGACACTGCCGGCTATACCGAGTTAATCTTTGCTCTGTTCGATTTGCTCGGTTTACAGTTTTCTCCTCGCATTCGCGATTTAGCGGATCAGCAGCTCTATCGCACCAGTTCAGTCAATCTGGAGAAGTACCCAAATCTCAAGAGCCATTTGCCAGGTGTCATTAATACTGAACGCATTCTCAAGCACTGGGATGAAATGTTACGACTGGCAGGGTCACTCAAAATGGGGTGGGTCACAGCTTCGCTTATTGTCCAGAAATTGCAAGCCTTCCCGCGACAACATCCGTTAACACGGGCACTCCAAGAGTATGGCAGGTTGATTAAAACGATTCACATTCTGCGCTGGTACGCCGAGAAAACCCATCGCCGGAGGCTGAATCGACAGATCAATAAAGGTGAAGCGCTTCATAGTCTTCGCTCTCACCTGTGTTATGCCAACCAAGGAGAAATTCGAGAACAGCAGGACGAGCAACTCCATAATCAGGTTGGTTGTCTGAATCTGGTAACGAATGCAGTGATTGTCTGGAACACGGTTTATATCGAAAAGGTTGTTCAGCAACTGAAGAAGGAGGAGCAGTTTCCAGGGGATGAAGAGCTCAAACACATCTGGCCTACTCGCCATGCTCACATTAATGTTTACGGACGATATCACTTCAATCGAGACAATGTGGGCAAGAAGCAACAACTCCGAGAGCTACGCCAGCCGGGTTTTTAGCCTTAACGACCAAAATTTTTCCGTTGCTAAAACTAAGCCAGATGGTGGAAATAGTTCACCAACATAGTCAACAAAAAAAGAAAGCTGGACGACCTGGGAAAATCTGTCTGGAAGACCAAGTTTTGATGACCTTAGAGTACTGGAGAGAATATCGAACCTATTTTCATATAGGTCAATCTTGGGGAGTAACAGAATCTACTGCTTGTCGGATTATTCAAAAAATTGAAAAAGTTTTAAGTGAGGCAAGAATTTTTACTCTACCAGGAAAGAAATGTCTTTATCAATCAGACTCTTTAATCAATAGCGTTGTCATTGATGTGACAGAAAGCCCTATTGAACGTCCTAAAAAAAACAAAATCAATTCTATAGTGGCAAGAAGAAAAATCATACCCTTAAGTCTCAAGTTATAGTGAATCAAGTCACTGGAGAAATTATTTGTACAGCGCATGGCAAGGGAAAAATGCATGATTTCCGCTTGTTTAAGCAGAGCAAAATTCCCTTAAGCCAAACTATTGAATGTTTGGCAGACAAAGGATATCAGGGAATTCAAAAAATTCATGCCAACAGTCAAGTCCCCAAAAAGAAGCCAAGAAAAGGAGAGTTAAGTTCCTCAGATAAAAAGAGAAATAGGGAGTTAGCTAGAAACCGAGTAATTGGAGAACATATTAACCGAAGACTGAAAATATTTAGAATTTTAGCTGACCGTTATAGAAATCGCCGAAAAAGATTTGGTTTAAGGTTTAATCTGATAGCTGGGCTGTACAATTACGAACTTCGACTCAGCGAACGTAGGGATAAGGAGAAATTATGATTGATGGCTAGCGATCGCTTTTGTTCAGACCCCATAGTACCCCAGCGACGACTTTTGCAAGAGGTCTATTGAACTATTTTGCAGCACTGGGGCGGGAACATGAGCGAGTTTAGTTGCTCATTAGTAAGGTGACAGCATAGGCAGCGATTCCCTCTTCTCGCCCCACTAGTCCTAACTTTTCATTTGTGGTTACTTTGATGCCGATTTGGTCTGGTTTTAACTCTAAAGTTGTGCTTAGGCGTTTTGGCAGATTCTCCTAACTAGCGCTGTCTACTGGCGTAGCACTCTTGTACTCAACCAAGACGTTACGTCGCTTCAGCAAGCGGTTGAGGTGAAACTTGAGTTGTCCCTGTACTTGGGGAAATTTGCCCAGCATACAAGATAGGGCGTAAAGTGCGGTGTCCTTTGACTCAAAACCTCGCGGCTGCATGTAACGATAGATGCGATAGCTCAGCAGTGGGAAGCCAAGCAACAGCAAAAGACTCAAACCTCTTGTTGGCAAGGCAAGCGCTATTGCCAAGAACGGGATAAACAACCCCCACAACCAAATACTGCGGCTTTCCTTAACCCAATGGCGTTCCGGTTCACGTCCATGTAACCAGGCTCCCTCCGCGTAGGCATGACCAGCGCGGAGAGAACGTTTCCACCACTGACCAAACCGTGTCATTTGCGCGTCATGCAAGGTCATCTCCGCATCAAGGCGAAAAATCTTCCAACCTTTTTGGCGCAGCCGCACACACAGTTCGGGTTCCTCTCCAGCAATCAGCGTGGGATTAAATCCCCCGACTTGCTGGAAGGCTTCAACGCGCATCATAGAGTCCCCACCACACGCCGTCGCCTCACCAACGGGGGTATCCCACTCAATGTCACACAAGCGGTTGTAAATAGACTGTTCAGGAAATCGTTCGCGCCGCCGACCACACACTACAGCTACGTTGAACTGGGATTCGAGTTCATGTAACGCACGCTCTAGCCATCCCTCTACCACCTCGCAGTCGCCATCAACAAATTGAACAAATTCAATCTGGGGATTGGCTTGCAGCAGACGGTGGAATCCAGCATTTCGACCACGAGCGGCAGTAAACGGTGTCGATAGGTCTAGTTCTACCACATCCACGCCAAGCGATCGCGCTAACTCAATACTGCCATCAGTCGAGCCAGAATCGACATAGACAACATGTGCTACCTTTCCAAGCACTGAAAGCAAACACTGGTGTAGGCGTTTGCCTTCATTTCGTCCAATAGCAACCAATCCAACTTGTTTCAAAGACATAGATAGCTAATATGTACGAGATATTTTAGGTGGCTTGTGTGGCAACGTTTTTCTACCTGGGAAACTTTAGCAGTTTTTCGTGTTTAGCTAGTTAATCCTCCTTCAGCTTTCCGCTTCAATTGTACAATTTCATCCTCAAGATGAGCGGGAATCGGTAAATCCACCGTCTGAAACATATCCCTTATCCGATAGCGCCAATCATGTCTCAAAAGACATTCGCGATAATTCCTTTGAGAATTTGCTAGAAGCATCTCGTTATCATCTAACAACGCTTCAAAAAAGGGAATCCATTCTACTGGATTGTCTGGTATTTCGATTGTGCTGTTTTCCCAGTTGATTAAATCAGCCACATTCTTCCCAAAGGGTTTTCTTCCGACAATCGTACAACCAGCAGCAAATCCCTCAAGCCAACGAGTTAGAAGAGGAGAATACCCTTTAAAACGTTCCTCTTTGCTGGCTTCAAAGCACAAGCTTATTTTGGATTTACCTAATAATTTTGCCAATAATGTTTTATGTTCTTTGTAACTATTTACTTGGGGACGTGAGAAAGTGGAATGAAAATAAATTCGCTCACTCTCTGTTTGATTAAAATGTTTTTGTAAGGAGATATGTAAGTCCGGATTTCCTCTTCCATAGCTGATAACATCGATACAGCGATGGGGATGGTTTGAACCATAGTCTAGCGCATTCACGGCATGAGGTAAAAAGCCCGCATTTACAGAAAAAACTTCTCTAACTTGGTCAGCAATCTCAGCGACAGGAAAGAATAAGTAATCAAACTCTGGAACAAGTTTTCTGTCAAGATAACGCGGTTCATAGATATCAAATAAATACGCCAAGCGCAGGTCAAACTTTTTGACGAGAGAACCTAGGGAAGCCATCATCTGTAAGGAATAGTAATTTATTCCGACTACTAAAAGAATATTAGGTCCTTCACCTAACGTTGGTAAATCTTTTGTCTTAAACCACGAGTTAAATATTCGATGCCTGTAACGCTTTAAAAATCGGATTTTATCATTAGATTCTGGGTAGATAAACGTAGCGTTGCAGGTGTTGGCTATAACCTGCTCAAGATCGTAACTAGCTAACCACCCGACATGATTTTTGACAAACTGAAGTTCCGACAAGACAAAGAGATTCATAATTATCAGGAGATGGGGAAATATAGAAATTCAGCCCACAGAGTTCAGGGCAATGACTTTCGTACTCACGCAAGCGTTATAGTGAAAGGTTGCAGATAGCAGTCCAGCCGATACAAGAGGCTGGGAGTATTACGCTATGAAGGTTGAAACCACGTTATAGCATTTGATCTGGGGAATGTCACATATACTAATGACTAACTGCTAAGTAGTCATCATGAACGGACTACAACAGCACCTATGAAAATCTCTCTTTTTCCTAGTTCCTAGCCCCTATTTCGATTGAGCTAGGCTGGCATTAAATTGAAGTACAAGTCTCTGGGTTTTGGCTTTAGACTCACTTGCTATAGAGAACACCATTACAGCAAGAGAACCTCATACCAAGTTGCGGCAAGTGTAGTACTTTCTCTTTCGCCCCATCTCCCCAACGTACAGGTCTAGTATCTTTGAATGCCACTCGGTATCATTACCCGATCGCATTCTGTATTGATTGTGCAATTTTAGCCGCTTACAGCCTATGGGAAGAAAACCTTATTACCACAGTGCTGTAGGTTTATACTACCTGCTTAATTGTCTGCATTCCTTAACGATTAGCCATTAGCCAAAACCGATATTAGATTAGGGACTCGCATCAAAATAATATCCCACCTAAATGGGTTTTATCTATGGATATTATTCTTTAGCGATTGGTAGGTTATTTAAGTGCGAGTCCCATTACTAGTCGTAAGACAATCCGTTATAAGAACATTTTGGATTATTGAACAGAGGAAACGTTTACGAAGAAAAGCTCTCTTGTTCTATAGCAGTTAGCCCTCAGCTATCAGCCATCAGCTTTTTTGTTTTCCTGACAAGTAGCGCTTGTGAAAGCAGCCTTGAACTGTACCTCATTTAACTGAGAAACGTTATATCCCTCTTCTGTCACTCTCCGGTTTTTCCTATTATTAATATTTTCTACAAAGGAGGTACATTAGGGAATACAGCGTTTGCCCATCTAATTTTGGCAATTGCCCTACTCTAAGCAATTTCTATGAAGAAAAAGTTTGCGATCGCCTACCATAGGTTAGTTCTAGAATTCAGCAATGGCAAAAGTTTTCGGAGAGTGACAGAAGAGGGATATCGTCTCGTCTAGTCTTACGGGAGGCTCTTAGGCTCTAGGCATACACTTGCCGATAGTAGGCTTGATACTCCTCGGAGAGCAAAGGCTGCCACCAATCTTGGTGCGTCAGGTACCACTCAATCGTGCGCCGGAGTCCGCCTTCTACCGTCTCAGCAGGAGTCCAACCCAGTTCAGTTTTAATCTTGGTCGCGTCGATCGCATAGCGACGGTCGTGACCAGGACGGTCTTTGACATAGGTAATCAGCTTTTGTGCTGGACGGACTGGGAGGTGAGGCGCTAACTCATTCATCAGTTCGCACAACATATTAACGAGGTCAATATTCTTGACTTCGTTATTCCCACCAACGTTATAAGTTTCGCCCGGTTGACCTCGGTGGATGACGACATCTAGCGCACTGCAATGGTCTCCGACATACAGCCAATCCCGAATATTCTGTCCATCCCCGTAGACAGGCAGCGATTTGCCGAGCAGGATGTTGATACACATTAAAGGAATCAACTTCTCCGGGAAATGGTAGGGACCATAGTTATTCGAGCAATTGGTGATTATGGTCGGGACACCATAGGTATGATAGTAGGCGCGAGCGAGATGGTCGCTGCCCGCTTTCGACGCGGAGTAGGGGCTATTGGGAGCGTAAGGCGTGGTTTCTGTAAATGGATGGTCATCCGGACCAAGGCTGCCATAGACTTCATCCGTTGAAACATGGAGGAAGCGGTCAGTTTCTTTTCGTCCTCGACTTTCCCAGTGATGCCGAAAGCTTTCTAACAAGGTAAACGTGCCGACGACATTCGTGCGAATAAACGCATCTGGCCCTAAGATTGAGCGGTCAACGTGGGATTCAGCAGCAAAGTGAGCGACGGTGTTGATAGATTCTTCGCGGAGTAGGGATTCGACTAAAGGGCGATCGCAAATGTCTCCCTGGACAAACCGAAAATTCGCAGTTCCTTCTAAATCAGCCAGAGTCGAGCGGTTTCCAGCATAAGTTAGAGCATCAAGCACAACCACTCGATCTTCTGGGTAGTGCTGACACCAGTGATGGACAAAGTTCGAGCCAATAAATCCTGCCCCGCCCGTAATCAAAATTAGGCGAGGTTCTCTAGATAAAGACTGTTCTTGTTCAGAATAGGTCATCGTTTTAATCAATTAGGCAAGCTCAATTTGACAGTCGTCACCAATGAGGAAACGCAAAGCCTTAGGGCGTTGTGGGGCAACCTTAAGATGGGCGCGTTGTCCAATCACACTATCCACAATCCGCTGGTGAATGCCCACGACTTGGGCCCCCTGTAAAAGCACACTATGCTCCAAGTCCGCATCAATCAGCGTTGCGGAGTCAGCAATACTACTGTAAGGACCAATAAAGCAGTTTTCTAGGTGGCAATTGCTGCCAATCGTCACGGGACCACGAATCGTGCAATTAACGATTTTAGAACCACGACCAATCTGCACTCGCCCAATCACCTGACTCTTTTCGTCAACATCGCCTTCAACAGAAGAAGTTAGACAGGTGTCGAGAATGATGCGATTGGCTTCGAGCAGATCATCTTTTTTCCCAGTATCCAGCCACCAACCTTCGAGTTGACGCGCTTCTACTTTTTTGGAAGCGTCAATCAAAAATTGAATCGCATCAGTAATTTCGAGTTCTCCCCTGGCAGAGGGTTGAATCTGAGCGATCGCGTCGTGGATAATGCGGTCGAAAAAGTAAATGCCAACCAGGGCAAGATTCGAGGGAGGAACCTTAGGCTTTTCCACCAGTTGCAACACTCGCCCATCCTCATCGACTTTGGCAACACCAAAAGCACTAGGATTGGCAACGGACTTGAGGATTGTTAAAGCATCCAGTTTCTGGGCTTTAAAGTGATCCAAAAATAGGCTCAAGTCGCTTTGAATCAGGTTATCCCCTAGATACATCACAAAAGGAGAGTCCCCCAAGAAAGGCTGAGCAATTTTAACCGCGTGAGCCAGTCCCGCAGGCTGGTCTTGACGAATATAAGTAATATTCGCTCCAAAGCGATCGCCCTGGCCCGTCTTCGCTTTTACCTCGTCCCCGGTTTCTGGGCTGATGATAATCCCAATCTCCGTAATCCCCGCCGCTACAATGGATTCGATTCCGTACCACAAAATGGGTTTATTTGCAACAGGAACCAGTTGTTTTGCCCCTGTATAAGTCAGAGGGCGTAAACGTGTCCCTTTACCGCCGGAGAGAATGATTGCTTTCATTTGCTTTGGTGAGTATAGGAGTAAAATTCGTCAAGCATGAGCCTGAGTGCTTGTCGCCAATGGGGGGGATAGTCTCCCACAAGGGCTTTGAGCTTCGTGCCAGAGAGGACAGAATAAGCTGGACGTTTAGCTGGCGTTGGATAGTCCGACGTGGTGATTGGTACAATCCGCTGCACCTTTAACGGGAAGCCAAGTTGTTTTGCCTCCTCAAAAATGGCAACGGCAAAGTCGTACCAGCTCGCAACGCCACTATTGGTAAAGTGATAGATACCTGTAAGCGTGGAGTCGTGGTTAATCGGCGCGGTTGCCTCCTGAGTTGCGTTTGTGTCTTTACCGGGTTCTTGGCTCAAGTGTTGCCCTAGAGTTGTAATTGCCCGTGCAATATCACCCGCCCAAGTGGGAGTCCCCACCTGATCTGCAACAACACGAATCTCGTCACGCTCGGCAAAAAGCCTCAGCATCGTTTTGACGAAGTTACTTTGACCATAAGAGCCATAGACCCAAGCGGTTCTAAGGATAATATAGCGATCGCTTTGCTGCTGAATTCCCTCTTCCCCTTTGAGCTTTGATTGACCGTAGGCACTGACGGGATTAGTCGCATCTTGCTCAGTGTAAGGGGTATTTTTTTGACCATCAAACACGTAATCCGTAGAAACGTGAATTAGGTCAGCCCCAAGCGCTTGAGCTTCCTCGGCCATGATTGTTGGAGCGATCGCATTAATTAAATTTGCCTGTTCCTTCTCGGTTTCGGCTTTGTCAACCGCCGTATAAGCCGCCGCATTGACAATTAAGTTGGGCTTCGCTTCCCGGATAACCTCGCGAATGCTGCTGGCATCGGCTAAATCCATCGTCTTACGCCCCACCCCAATAACTTCACCCAAAGGAGGAAGGGTACGTTGCAGTTCTTGACCAAGTTGTCCCGTCGCGCCTACTAGTAAGATACGACTCATGAGAACACCTCAGCCGTTTTGAATGGCTGTCCCGAAGAGTCTTTCTTCGATAACACGGGTTCTGCCTCACTGGGCCACGCGATCGCTAAATCCGGGTCATTCCAAAGCACACACCGCTCATGCTGGGGCGCATAGTAATCCGTCGTTTTGTACAAGAATTCGGCCGCCTCCGAGAGGACTAAAAAGCCGTGAGCAAACCCTGGAGGTACCCAGAACAATCGCTTATTTTCCGCGCTGAGTAAGCAGCTAACCCATTGACCAAACGTCGGAGAGCTTTTTCTTAAGTCCACAGCGACATCAAATACCGTCCCGACAACGACACGCACCAATTTTCCCTGAGGCTGCTGAATCTGATAGTGCAAGCCGCGCAGGACATTTTGAGAAGAACGGGAATGGTTATCTTGGACGAAATGGCTAGTGACTCCGGTCTTCTCGGCAAAGGCTTTCTCGTTGAAACTTTCAAAGAAAAAACCGCGATCATCTTCAAAGACTCTGGGTTCGATAATTAGAACCTCAGGAATATCCGTGGGTACGATGTTCATCCTAGTCTCCTCGTGACAGACAGCACATAACCGCTCTTGAGCATTTTATAAAGATTGTTGTCAAATTCTCGTCCGGAACAGCGCTGGAATTTAGATAAAAAACTTGATGAGGATGCACAGCACATTGGCTTTGCACAATAATGCCCTGACAATTTCCCACTACCATCACGAGCTTTCCGACTCCAGTGGTCATAGGCACTACGAGAAATTTGTCGTCTCGTTGAGAGTAGCACCTTCGCCGTGACTCCAAAAGCGATAACCAAACGCTGTACAGATAGCGCGAAGCGTGGTTTCTCCTGGAGGGTATCTAGTCCCATGACTGAAGGCAACTTGGTTTTAGGTGTCTGCTCCAATGCTCTGTTTGAAAGCTCTACCCTTTTGGCGGCTCCAATTGTACGTCACATTGATAACAGAAAAGTTACATAGAACGCCAGCGCTTTCACAGAAACTTTATCAGCAATTTGAGCAAAATTCCGTCGCGCATCCTACGCTTGTACCCGATAGGGTCAAACGGTAGTTAGCGAGGTCAGGATTTATCGGCTTTCCCTTGATTCTTATAGCAGTCGTTCAACATCGAGAACAACACAAGCTCCCCAACTCCTAATTACCTGGGAACGTTAAATTTTAGGTATTAAGAAGCAGTAGGTTTTATCAAACTGAGCAGTGGGCTTTCAGGTTAGCTTTCTGTAAGCTAAGCTAGCTCTCGAAACCAGGGTTCAAGCAACTCATGAATACAAAAATCGTTTCAGTCATAATTCCTTGCTATAACGGAGCACAGTTTTTGCCAGAAGCGATCAAGAGTGTCTTAGCGCAGACCTATCCACCGTTTGAAATTATTGTGGTGGACGATGGTTCAACTGATAATACAGGGGAGGTAGCGGCTCGTTACCAAGGTGTCCGGTACATCCGTCAGGAGAATCAAGGCGCGTCTATCGCACGCAATACTGGGCTAAGTAAAAGTCAGGGGGATTACCTGGTTTTTCTCGACCACGATGACCGCCTTTTGCCCAAAGCAATTGAAGTCGGAGTGAACAGCCTGAATGAGCATCCGGATTGTGGCTTTGTTTTTGGGTTTTCTAGAAGCATTAAAGCCGACGGTTCACTCCTGAGTGAGGCACCCGAAGAGCGGATTGAAACGGCTAATTATCAGTTAATCCTGTCTGGGAGGTCTCTTTCTCCACCTGCCACTGTGATGTTTCGACGTGCTGTTTTTGAATCAGTCGGTGAGTTTGATCGCTCTTTTGACCCAGCGGAGGACTATGAATTCTACCTACGAGTGGCTAGAGCCTTTCCAATTTATTGCCACAATCAGGTGATTGTTGAATATCGCCGACACGATAACAACTTATCGTCCAATATTCCCAGAATTGTAGAAACCACCTTAAAGGTGATTGATGCTCAGTGGGAATTTATTAAGGGAAATAGGGACTACGAAGCCGCCTACAGAACTGGAAAAAAACACTGGCCGAATCTCTTTGGACCTTATCTCCCCTATGGGATGGGCGCTCATATCAAAGCAGGGCGATTCCTTGCTGCGGCACGGGTGATGTTTTTACTGCTACGGCACTATCCCCAAGGCTTGGTGAACTATGCTCTTGAGTTGTTGTCAAAGCTGACTAAACGTTTCTCGTCGGGATTGACACACCCAGGACTTTGACCCAAAAAATGGGATTCAAGCCCCGTCCTTCTAGTGTAGTGCGGTAGTTAAAAAGTCCCTCTCAATGAGAACCCATGCTTGTCAGTGTGGATTCGTTTTAAACAGAGACTGGAATGCCAATCAACATCCTGAAATTAGCCTTGAGTACCACAGGTCATGTGGGAACTTGGGTCACAGACCCGAACGCTTCGGGAGATTCGACCTCTACTCTGGTTGGAGCAATCCTGTCAGAGCAAGCCGAGTCTATGAACGAAGAATCTCCGTGGCTTTAGCCCGGAGAGTGTCAACAAAGAGTGCATTGTTCAGCTAGTCTTGTCCCCAGATTTAGGAGAGATGACTTTCGCTGGCAAGCCAACGGCTGTTGCGCCGGCGGGTACATCACACAAAACGACAGCATTGGCACCAATATTGGCATCATCTCCAATCGTGACATTGCCAAAGATTTTCGCCCCAGCACCGACGTTGACACGCGCTCCCAATTTGGGCGCATCGAAGGGACGATCTAGGTAACGGTTTCCCAGTGTTACCCCTTGACGGATGATACTATCGTCGCCGATCACACAATCCCCATGAATAACAATGCAACTTTGATGTTCAATAATTACGCGGCGACCAAGCTGAACTGTATAAGGCAGTTCGATCCCATAGCTATTCCGGACTTTGCGAAATAAGGCACGGTAGAGAATGCTAAAAGGCGCTCGCAGTATCTTCGGTTCGATCTTCATCCTCCAGACACCAAAGCGCTGAATCGCTACTGCCCGAAATCCTGGTCTAGTCCAATCACGTCCATGAGCAATCCAGTCTTCTTTAATTTGTTGCCAAAGCCCCAAGGCGGGGGTTTCGGGTTCGTTGACACTTGATATCAGGTCTGGCTGTGTGACCATAATCTGTCTTTTGCTGAACAGCGTATTTTTTTGAATCCAACTGTGGCTTAATACTTGGCAGGGCTTGTTACGCCTCCCTTGAGGAACACACTATTACGAAGTAAGTCAGTCAGGAATTGCGGGGGGTCATTATCCGGCTTGCGCTGAACCACCCGACGCATCCGCCATAGGGCAAAACCCGACGCTCTGAAGGCATCAGCTAGCGCGGCGTACAAGAAACCATAGTTCTTGAGAAAGTAGCGTCGCCTTGAATCAAACAAGTACTGTGGTAGACGCTTTGGTGGGCGTTTGGTGTCGGTCACTCCTGAACTTTGCCCAACTAAGTGTACAACCCGACTTTGAGGGACATACCAGCAACTCCAGCCAGACCGGTTCGCCTGTAGGCAAAAGTCTACTTCTTCGTAATACATGAAATATTCCTCATCCATTAAGCCCGCCGCTTCAAATACCTCACGGCGAATAATCATGCTTGCCCCAGCGACCCAGTCGGTTTGATGGATTTCGTCAGAAACAGGAGGCGCAACGACCCATCTGGAGAGTAACTTGCTTACTAAACCTAGACTCAAGCCAAAATCCAGTTCGCTGAACACGGTATGAAAGCGAAAGGCAGAACACTGTGGTGTACCATCGGGTTCTTCCAAGCGGCTACCAGCAATTCCGACATCGGGATGTTCATTCATGAAATCCACCAGCGCTTTGAGGGCATTGGGGCGAACAACCGTGTCAGGGTTGAGCAACAAAATATAGGGAGGGGGTGATGATGACTGTAGGGCAGGACGAATTGCCGCGTTGTTGCCGTAGGCAAATCCACCATTGCGCTCAAGTGGCATCAGCGACACCCAGTCACTCCAGCCCTCGCTTTCAATAGCGGCTCCAATTTTTTCAACTGACCCATCGCCCGAATCGTTGTCGGTAACAACAACGCGGGTACCTGGTAAGGACTGGACTTCACTGACTAAAGAGTGCAGGCAATCAATTGTCAGACTAGGTGTTCGGTAGTTAACGATTACGACAAGCAGAGGAGTTGGGTTATTGGGCGAAATCTCGTTAGGCATAGGGGTAATACCCTGTTTAGTGCTTTCCGACTCAGCTTGCATAAAATTGACTATTACTTAAATGTTGTTATGTCTTGATGCTATAGAGCAGACCTGTACGAGTAAAGCTCTCTTTGGCTAGCGTCTCATTTCAGCGAGTGCTGCCGCTTTGAAGAAGAAGAGCGATCGCGCTTTCTTCAAATCGCGTTGGTTTAAAAGGCTCGTCGCTTAATTTTTAGACGACTGCTTTTATAAATTTACTGGCACTCTCGACAAAGTGTCCATCATTGGTTTATGCGATCGCAACTGACCTGAATAGACAGACAGCTTTCAAGGAATATCTCTACTCCTTTGAGGGAAAAGGTTCGGCTCAACGAGAGTGAATTTATTGCCCAATTCTTCAGTTTCCCCTACCTACACTTCACAACCTCCTCACAATTCCCTGCTTGACTGGGTATTTCTGTCTAGTTTTATAACAAAACTTGCATTCACCAGGAAGCCATACATAGAGAACAATTTCATGCCTTTTCCGGCATTTCGCTAATTGATTAGCTCGCACCGTTCACTGAAATTAAAGATTCCTCAGAAAACTCTAGTCAACGGATAAAAGAGTTGATGAAGTTATTAAAATTTCGCCTATCAAGTTCCAACAGTGACGATAATTGGGAAATATCTTTTTAGAGGAGAAGTACTTGAAACCTGTAACCTAGGCAAGTTCTAGAACTATTGTCCTCAGTGAAAGTACGTATCTAACTTAAAGAGACCTAAATAATCATTAATAAGGTAACTTTTTATGCTAATCGATGCACGCACCTTGTCCGCCGACGAAACAATTGAGACAGAAGTTTGTATTATTGGGACGGGTCCTGCTGGACTTTCTCTCGCACGGGAACTAGCCGGACAAGACTTCCGAGTCTGCTTGCTCGAAAGTGGCGGACTTGACTTACCTGACCCCGATACGGAGTCGCTGGCAGAAGTTGAAACGGAAGGAGATTTCGTTCAAGTGTTCCCCGACAGGCGCAATCGTCGGTTTGGAGGCAATTCCAGCTACTGGGGCATCAACATCAGCAAGGGTCAATTGGGTTTAAGGCACGTACCACTGGACGACGTAGATTTTGAAAAACGGGATGGGTTCCCCTACAGCGGCTGGCCTTTTGAGAAAGATCATCTCGTTCCCTATTATGAACGGGCGCAAAAGGTCTGCAAGCTTGGACCTTTTACCTATGAGGCGGAAGATTGGGAAGATGCGAATAGCCCTCAGCTTCCCTTTATTGGGAATCGAGTGACAACTCGAATGTTTCAGTTTGGGCCGGGTGCAGCTTTCTATAAAGAGTACCGTGACGAAATCAATCACTCCAGCAATGTGACGACTTATCTCCACGCTAATGCTGTAGAACTTGAAACTGAAGAAACCGCGCAAACTGTAACCCGTGTACGAGTCGCTTGCTTACAAGGCAATAAATTTTGGGTTAAGGCAAAAATTGTGATTCTGGCGGCAGGTGGCGTTGAAAGCGCCCACTTGTTGTTGCTATCTAACAAAACTCAGAAAGCTGGTTTGGGTAATCAAAACGATTTGGTTGGTCGGTTCTTTATGGATCACCCGCTTGTCTATGGTGGTCTTTTTGTTCCTTCCAATCCCAAGATGTTTGACTCAATGGCTTTGTACGATCTGCGTCAATTGAGTAAGGGAACCGTGATGGGAGGACTCTCTTTTACCAATGAAGCAATGCGTCGTGAGCAATTATTGAATGTTTCAATGTTGCTTTTGCCAAGACCGATAAAATATCAGTCATCAGAAGCCGTTTCTTCTCTCAAGGCACTCTTCTCATCCCGTGGCTATAAGGAGGGAGCTAAGGGTACTCTTGAACATCTGAATAAGGTGGTAACGGGTCTTGACGAGATTGCCGATTCTTTCTACGACAAGTTGACGAAAAAAGACCTACCTTTTTGGCCTAACCTGAGCCAAGGAGGTTGGTCAAATCTGCCCAATAAAGAGCGGATTTATAACGTATTCGAGGTTCTCCATCAAACTGAACAAACTCCCCATCCCGACAATCGGGTGATGCTGGGAGATGGGTTGGATAAACTCGGCAGACGGAAAGCGAAAATGCAGACGTGCTGGCGTGAGGATGATATTCAAGGTGTCAAACGGGCACAAGCTGTATTCGCCGAAGAGATTGCCCGTGCTGGTTTAGGTCGGTACGAGATTGAGCAAGACGGCGACCTTCCAGTGATTTCAACCGCTGGGACATCGCATCACCTGGGAACAACACGTATGGATGTCGATCCCAAACAAGGTGTTGTGGATGAAAACTGCAAGGTTCACGGTGTCTCTAATTTATTTATTGCTAGCAGTGCCGTTTTTCCAACTGGAGGCTACGGGAATCCTACTCTGACAATCGTGGCATTGGCAATCCGGATAGCCGAGCGGGTCAAAGCCACCATGAATACACAAACAAAAACGGCGAAACAACAGGTGGAATCAGCCTCATAACTCTATACCTCTACGAAAGAATGGCAGTCTAAGTAGATTACGCCTTCAACTTGCAACATCACCCTTACCTGTATACAGACAAGGGTGATGCACAACAGCTTGGTGAACGGGGAGGTTTTTGCTTTTTGGGATAAGAATCGTTATTTATTTCTTTCAGATTGATTAAACCATGGGTCAGCTTTAATTTTATTAGACAAAGCAACCATGATTTATATTGGCGCTCCTTTAAGAGCATATGAAGAATTTTCTGGTCTAGGTCTATTAGACCATTCTTTCTGTTCAGAATTATTAGTTTTCATCCAGTCCATGAAACGGATAGCTCTGAATTTATTAATTTTTCAATTTTATAGCTACTTAGGTTAGTCTTATCTCTGTTGAGCCAGAGAACGTCTTGAAACCGATGAGCGCTTGCGTGTTACCTGGTTGGTTGCTGTATCGCTAAGCACAAGCCCTGATATTCCGCCGCTGGTGAGGGCAAAGATTGGGTTAATCATGGCGTTCAAAATACAGTCCAACATGTACAAAGCTAAGACTAAGGCTAGTACAGCAACAGGTGCTATCTTGCGGTGAGACCAAGTACTCGCTGGATAACGCAACACAAATAAGCTGGCAACAGGCAGTAACATTGAGGCTGTTAGACTGCTCAAGCCGACTATACCATTGACACCAAACGCGATAATCCACAAGCTGTCCGTGACCGTTATATCTACCAGCTCACCTGCCCAGTTCCTTTCATATACACGGTTTCGTCCGTATCCCCCCCAGCCAAACACTAGGCTCTGCCGTGCCTTATCTGCCAGTATTTCTTCATTATTAAATCTAAACTCCGCAGACGCAACACGTTCTTCAGGAAACACCTTGGACATAACAGTGACAAGCTGATCGGTAAAATAGGTTTCGGTCATGGAATTAATGTATAGATAGATACACATAGACAGAAGCACAAGTAATACGGGGAGAGCGGTGCGAAGCCAATTGGAGAGAAATATAAGGACGAGTCCAATCACCAGTAAGGCATAGGCACCCGTAGAGCGGCACAACACAAAGGTGATCAGTAATGTAATCACCAGCCAATTCATAGGAATGTCCCAGAGTTGCTTGATAGTGCCAGTTTTCCAAAGCCAGATCCCAGCCAATGTTGCCGCCATCATCCACGCACCCACCGCTAACCCGTGATTCATAAACACGGTCGGTCGATATCCCCCTAAGCGATACGCCTGGGTAAAGTCTACGCTTGCATGGTAGCCGTAAACCCATTGGTGCATCTGGGGGCTTAGACGACTTTCAATCAGGCAAAAAGGCACATAGCTTAGTCCGCCGACAAAAACGCCAACGGCCAGCTGGCGCACCCCTGCTAGGTTATTAAGATATATCCGCCCCAGAAAATAGGGAACTCCCCAAGTCACTGTTTGATCAAGAGCTGCAGAAAACCCATCATACGCACCCAGACCATTAGCCATTGATGAAGCAAACGGGCAGAAGCACCAGATCAGCATTGGCAGGTCAAGCCAGCCCGGTTTAAATGAAGTGATGCGTCCAGCATCAAACAGAAGAGTAGCAAGCAAAACGCCGTAGCAAGTTGCCGACATCTTGGAGAGGTCTGGGATTCCTGGCAAAGCAATGTTTACGACGGGGAGGTATAGCCATGCCACTATGAAACTCACAATAACCGCCCGTTGCGGCGGAAACCGCATGAAAAAATACAGAACTACTGGAATCCAGCAGAGCGTGACAAGGAGCGCTTGAGGGCTAGACATGAGCTTGGCTAGGTACGAAGATGAACAGAGCTTTCCCTACAATAACCGCCGAGCGGCTGATCATTGCTCAAGGTTGAGTCAAATCGGCGTTTGCTGTGGGCTAACATCCTTTGGTGCGCTTACCCTAGAGAAGTCACCACGTCGCTGGCGGTCTATAGCAGTGTGTAATGCCGCCTCGAAAAGTTCGACAGCATCATCCCAGGTGTACTGAGTCGCTGTAGCGTAGGCAGCATCCGACATTGTTTGCCACTCGGTTTCAGGTAAACTTAGTACGTGAACTAGCTGGTTAGCTAGCGCAGTCGAATCCCCAAGCGGCACAAGATAACCATTAACTCCTTCCTTAACAATGTCCAGGGGTCCACCGACCTGCGTTGAAACGACCGGACAGCGACAAGCCATCGCTTCCAGGGGTGGTAAATGGAATCCTTCGCTCCAACTCCCGCATAACCAAACATCACAGCTAGCGTAGATGTCTTTAATGGTGTTTTGGGCAGGTCGTTGGATATATTGAGTGCCTTCTGGTAAAGGTAAATCCGCCGTAGGAGCTGACGAGCCAAAGGCAACTAGACGTAAATTCGGAATCTTTTGAGCTGCCAAGGAAAAGGCTTTCAGGCTAACCTCACACCCTTTCCAACCAATTGGCGCGTATAACATACCAACAGTGGGAATAGGTTGTTTGCCACGCGGCGGCGCGTAAAACTGATCTGTGTCTACACTATTCGGGACAAAGGAAATATTGCGATCGCCGTATCGCTCCTGAGACAGCTCAACTAACCACTTCGAGATCGTGATTTTATGCAGAGGCAGTGACCAAGTCGCTTCCACCCTTTCTTTCGGCATCTCCTCAAAGATTTCGTGATGCTGAATGAAGTAAGCTTTGGCTCCTTTCGCTTCAGACATCTTCGCTACCCACTCTGCTGTCTCCCACCAAGTGGCAATGACCACGTCGGCATCCGGGACATCAGCATCTGTAATAGGGCGACAGCGATCAAGGACTCGGTGCGGAACATCTACACCATCAAAGTGCGACCCCTCCTTATTAGAGAGCAAACCCTTACCCTTCAGGAGAGACTTGACCTGCTGGAGTGGGCTGATTGGATCGGGAGGGAGAGAGACAACGAAGACTTCATGACCTCGCTTTTTTAGGCGTTCGGCATAAATCGCCGCCACCCGAATCCCACCGGCTAGACCTGCAAAAGGAAGGACAAATGTAATTTTCATGTTTAGGACGTTCACTCAGCCGTTACTGGGATTAACAAGAAAAGTATAAAATTCAGAAGCCCAGTTTTTGGTAGTTCAACAGTCGCACCACCGCTCTAATAACTTAGCTTTTGTTTCAGCTGCCGCCAATAAAGACCGACTGGTGTTTCCCCGAACGAAATCCGCAATTTTTTAACAAGTCCAATCTTTACTGGTGGTTGTCCATAATAAACAGCTCGCTCCGGGATTGGCTCCGCCTCAGAAAAGCCAGCATTCATATAGCGTTCAATATCTTGGCGAGCCATGTATTTTTCACGAATCTTCTTCAAGCGCTCTTCATGCGTATTTGTATGAAATATCGTCCAGTTCGGGTCTTCAACCTTGCATAAGGTGTAAACCTTGTGACGCTGCATGTACTGCTCAAGTGCCACTTCCAGCAAAAATCGGCTCTGATCGGTTGCGGCGGCTGGATTTTCTCCCAGGAAGCCAGAAGCAATGTAGTCACCCGCATATTCATGCATCGCCGCCATGAATGTACTCCGCTTCATCAAAGCAAAATTCAGGCTGCACTTGTGGCTAAAGTACCATCCTGGCCAAGCATCATGATGTTTCGAGGGAAGGTTAAACGCACCACCGATCGCAAAAACGTCGTCACGCTCAAGATAATCAATAGACTCTTCCAACCAATTGTCGTAGCCCTCTCTGTAGGGCAAGGTATCAATATTGAACCATAACAAGTAAGGCTTAGAAGCGATCGACCCTGCCGTATAGATCTGGATATAACCTCGCTCGTGATTATTCTCTTCGTGAGTTGGCTGAATGATCTGTAATTTATCAATCAGACCTTCTTGAAACAACTTCCAGTAAGTGGCTTGCGTCTGAGCGTTACTTCCACTATCAACGACTACGACTTCACCAGGTTTACCCCCCAAAAAGCGAAACCAATCATGAAGCACATCTTCAAAGACCAAGCCATCCCCAAAGTTCCGCACCACCAGTGATACTTCATCTAGCTTGCTAAGTTGCTCACCCATAATCTAATACCTCACCATTCATCTAAAATTGCGATTTCGGACTTCGCTGCACGATGATTTAGAAATTAAGCAAATGCATCAATTTTCTTATTGATAAAGTAGCCCATCAATAGGTAAACCCAACCCCAAATAGAATCGAGCTGTCAGTACGAGAGCTAATAACCCCACAAGCAATGCGGTAGCAAAAATGTCCTGCCTCAAACCACTTAGTCCTTCACGCCAGAGACCATAGTTTACGACCGAATAGTAGAAAAGGTCATTAAGTGCAACCGCGATAATCGCCCCTGGAACTTTAAAAAAATGAAATCCAACCAGCATTCCAATCGAAGTACAAAGAAACCTTGTCACCTGACCGACAGTTGAATATTGAGGCTTCCCAATTGCAAAAAGGGACGGCTCATTCGTATTGCACAACATGCGCGGCCAAATTCCTAGAGCTAGGATTGGCAACATCCAAGCGGCATCAATGTATCGGCTGTCATACAATACCTTGATTAAGATATCCCCAAAGCAGATCAGCCCTGTCAAGCAAAAGGTCACAGCAAGCAGGATGGGCTTGCGGTTGTGCAGGAGCTTGGCACGAATTTCTGGACGAGGAAGGTCAGTCAGCTTTGAAATAGCGGGAAAAATCACCTTGCCACTGATCGCATTTGTAACACTACGTGGCAAGTCAGCAAATGTTAGGGCAACGCCATAAATCCCTAACAGTTCGAGTGTGAAGATTTTACCGAAAATGAGCCGATCCGCTTGCTCAGCAAAAAATGTCATAGCTGTTGAAAGAAATATCCACTTACCAAAGGAAAAAAGCTCCTTGGCGGCTTCCTTATCCCAAGCGAAGCGGTTCGACGAGTTGGGTATCATCCGATAGCTCCACACCAGTCCGACGACTTCCGAAACAAGTGTCCCGATGACGAGAGCCCGGATTGACTGATCGAAGCTTGCCCAGATAATTGTCACCGTTAAGGAGATCACTTGCCTGCCAAACTCAAACATTGCTAGCTGCCCAACGGCTATGTGGCGGTTGAGCGTGTATATGGCAGTGGATTCAAATCCGGAAATCAGTGCTGTTAGAGCAACGACTGGGATTAACCACAGGAGTTTTTGCTCATTGTAGAACTGGGCAACTGGCCAAGCGAGCAATAGGGAACAAAGCCACAGAAAGATGCCACGAACTACTTGTAATGTCCAAGCTGTATTGAGAAATGCTGGGTCATCCCCGCGCTTATTCTGGACAACGCTCGTACCAATACCCAGATCTGAAAACAGGTGTAAACCTGTGATGAAAACGTAGACCAAAGCCATCAGGCCAAATAACTCTGGCTCAAGCAGACGAGTTAAGATCAGGTTCCCACCGAGTCGTAACGCTTGACCTGCACCGTAACCAGCGATTGTCCAGATTGTCCCACGGATAGCAAGCTTTTTAAGTGATGACATGATTCCTTTAGTGGGTGGGAAAACAGGATGTGTAGAGTCTCAATCGATGCTTAGACATCAGTTGCTCCTAGGCGTTTGGATGCTGGTAGAGAGAACACTTGGGCTTACGACATTGCTCCCCTGGTTTTTGGACTTCTCGATAGTAGACCGAAATAGTGTGGCTAGCTTGCTGCCCTCAATCGCGGCATTATGTTGTTGAGCAACACGCTCTGCTCCTACCCGTCCCATCTGTTCCAGCTTTTCCACGGGGGCTTGCAAGGCTGCCCGCATCGCTTCCGTTAAGGCTTCCAAAGAACCTGGTGGCACAAGCCAACCGCAGGTGCAAGGTTCAACCAGTTCCGGAATTCCGGCGACATAGGTACTAATCACGGGACGTGAGAGTGCCAGCGCTTCCATGATGACGACAGGTAACCCTTCAGCAAAGCTAGGTAGCACCATTGCTCGTGAGGCGAGGAGTTGTTGCTGAACTTCAGGATTACTCGCCCACCCCGTAATCTCAATGTGGTTTTGAAGACCCAGTTGTGCAATCATCGCTTCAATCTGGGTTCTCAGTTCTCCATCGCCCACTAAAATCAGCTTAAACACCAACCCCTCGGCGGCTAATTGACCAGCAGCTTCGATTAAAAGTAAATGACCTTTCTGTTCACTGAGTCTGCCAATGCAAACGAGTCGAGGTTCGTCAGGTACAGGGATATACTCCTGTTTCAAAAACAGCTCATCTACACCACAATGAACGACCTGGATTTTTGACCATTGGTCGTACTCGCACCACCGATACAGTTGGCTTTTTCCGAAGGAGCTAACGGCAACAACAAAAGCAGAGCGCTTGATTTTTTCTTCTAAAGCGATCGCTTTTGCTTTATCAAACTCTTCAGGACCATGAACAGTAAAGCTGTAGGCAGGTCCACCTAGTTCATGACACAACATAACAACGGTTGTTGAATTCGTGCCAAAGTGAGCGTGAACATGCGAGATCCCAAACTTGGAAAACCAACGGATCAGAACACAGGCTTCAGCCAAGTAGGCAAAATGGCGCAAAATGCCACGCTCCGAAGACCAGCCAACTTGAAGCATTAACCATAAAGCGCTCAAAAAACGAACGGGTCTGGTTAGTGCAACATAGAGTAGGGCAAGAAGCAAGCCTACCTTCCCAATTTCTAAGACAACTTGAGTCAATTCTTGCTCTAGTTTGTCTACTTCGTCAACGAGTTCCGAACCACAGGTGCGGATGGAAAAACGTGCGACTCGAATACCGCAAGCCTCAATCGCAGCAATCTCTCGCCGGATGAAACTATGGCTAACCTTAGGGTATTGGTTAACTAGATAAGCAATTGTCATCGTAAACTTAGGAAAAATGGGATTTTTGGGTTCATTTTTTGATGAATCTTGGGGAATTGGAACTCTCAAGCCGCGTTTATACTTTAACTATTATCCAGAAGTTCCAGAGTTCAACTTGGCTATCTCTACCTGTATCACTACAGCGCTTCTGACGGACGTTCCAGGAGTCATGTTGCTTATGAGAGTCAATACCTTCAGATTTTTGATAAAACCTAGTTTATTTTATTACTATTTAATGGATGTAAGCTTGGTTCAGCCTTTCTTAGACCGATTAGTTTTGTGAATTTTCTGTGAATTTATTCACGGATTCTCCGGAGAGGCTTTATCAAATCACGAACGCCAATTTTCAATCCTTTAAACTTTAATACTTAAGATGTTTTCAAGCACTCTCATTATCAGGCTACCACCCCAATTCAGTTGGCGTTACAGTAAGCCTTCTAGTGGAATCAATGACAACAGGAGAAAACAAGGCGTGTTAATTAGTCTCGGTTCTCTTACGCCCATGAAAAGAGAAAATTTTTCAAGAGCAGCGTGCTGTATTCTCAGCTATAGTTTCACGCATATGCCAAGATGTGATCAGGATTCTGAGCCACAGACGTTACAATTACATCCAACTTGTCACCTACAATGCCACTCCTCTTCTGGGGAGTCGAGTTGCAGCTCTCCTCAAGTATTGATTTCATACAAGTTTCAGTTTGACTAATCCCTCTTATCAAAAATCCCCTGCCAAGCTAGTTGAAAGGGCAAAATGTAAGGTATAAGCAACAAAGAGTCAGTCAGTAAAAGAGCAAACCTTGCCAAAGGAGAGCTGGCAGAAAATAAACTTATTAAATTTTGTAAAGCCATAGGATCTTGCGAGTCAAGCTTATGGAGTTTGATGAGGAAGGGAAACCAGTAAAGTGAGAAGCACTTTAGCGTTATCTTTACTCTCTAGCCAAACCGAGAGGAAGCCACAAGGGAAATTCCCCTTCTGCCTCAAGCCTTAAGAAGTTCTACAAATTAGGGTTTTGTCGGGGGGTGCAAGCCAACAAACTACACAGAGGTCAAAATGGAAACAGAACAAGGCTCTCAAATCTTATCAATTAGTAAGCGAGGCAGACAGTTGCAGGAATTGCCATCGGTAGACCAAGAAGAGTTTAGCGCTCCCCCTAGAAAAGGATTGAATCTGCGTCCACTCTTGAGGACTGTCCAGCGGAAAGCCTTGCTGGTTGTTGGGATTGCAGGTTTGGTAACTGCTGGAGCCTGGTATTCAACTAAAAGCGCCCCCTCTGTCTATGAAGGGAACTTCCGGCTCTTAGTCGAACCTGTAACCAACGAAGCGAGAGCCGTTGACCCCTCGTCACTCACCCGTGCTAACGGAGACGTACCTGGGGAAGACAATTTTGAACTAGACTATGCAACTCAGCTTGAGATCTTAAAGAGTCCGAAGATGCTGACTGAGATTCTTGAGCAAATTCGCACGAAGTATCCCAAGTTTGAATATGAGCAACTCAAGCAGGGGTTAGTGGTTGAACGCTATCAAAGCGAAGACCCTAAAATTACTGACCCAACCAAAATGCTCGAAGTGAGCTTCCAAGGGGAAGATCCAAAGCAAGTCCAATTTGTTTTAGAGGTAACAGCTAACAAATATTTAAAATACAGCCTTGACGAGCGGAAGTCTCGCATCGGTGAAGGGGTTAAGTTTATTGAAGACCAACTTCCCGCCTTGCAGAAGCGAGTCGATACTCTTCAGTCGCAACGGCAAAGGCTGCAACAGCAGTACAAGCTGACTGATCCCAACGTGCAAAGCGCAGACTTATTTGAGCAAATCCGTGAAGTTTCCAATCAATTAAGAGAAGCCCAAAGTCAGCTACAAGAGCAGAGGACACTCTATACAAACATTAAAAACCAGTTAGCGCTAACACCCGATGAAGCGATCGCAGCATCGGCTTTGAGTGAAGATCCAAACTACTCAGGACTCCAGGCAAAGGTTCAGGAACTCGATAATCAGATTGCCGTCGAATCAGCTCGCTTTTTGCCGAATAGCCCCACAGTTGAAGCCCTACAGGCGAAACGGCAAAACTTAGTATCCCTACAAAATCAGGAAACGCAGCGGATTCTGGGGCAAAGCAGCGTCGGGTCAACCAGCAATCCTCAAGTGCTGGCTTTCCAAAATTCGGTTCGCCTAGACCTGATTAACCAACTGGTTACTGCCACCAACCAAATTCAAGTGCTAGACCTACGCACTCAAGCACTAGCTCAGACTAAAGCTTCTTTTGAGCAACAACTACGGCAGCTACCGACACTGATTCGCCAGTATAACGATATCCAGCAGCAATTAGAAATTGCCACCCGGACTCGCGACCAGCTATTGGTTCAGCGCGAAACGCTGCGAGTTGAGGCGGCTCAGACAAGTCTGCCTTGGGAAATCTTTTCCCAGCCTCAAGTCCCGCTTGACCCAACAGGTCAACCTGTCCCGGTTCCCAGCAAAGCGAAAAATATTCAGATGATGGGAGCCGTGTTGGGGCTACTGTTGGGTGTAGGAGCCGCTTTGCTCATCGAGAAATCTCGCAATATCTTTTACACGACTGAGGAGATTAAGGAATCCATCCCATTGCCTCTATTGGGCGTGATTCCACTCTATAAAAATGCCGGAAAATTACCGAAGAGCAACGCCTTGAACGGCTCAGAACTAGCACTTGGAGGCAGTGAGTTAGCGACTTCTCCATTTTTGGAAGCCTTCGACTCACTTTACGCCAGCATCCGTTTTCTCTCTTCAGATCCACCTGTTCGCTCCTTGGCGGTTTGCTCAGCTTCTCGTGGGGATGGAAAGACGACCATTGCCTTACACCTGGCACAAACAGCCGCCGCAATGGGTCAGCGAGTCTTATTGGTAGACGCGAATTTGCGTCAGCCTCAGCTACACAGCCACTTAGACTTACCCAACCAAAAAGGACTCAGCGACCTCCTTTCTAAAAAGCTAGATCCGAACGATTTCATCCAGCGAACGCAAGTCGCCGATAATCTGTTTGTCCTGACTTCTGGTCAACCCCAAGCCAACTCCACCAAACTCCTTGGCTCAGCTCAAATGCAGTATTTGATGGAGGAATTTCAAGCCACCTTTGACTTGGTTATTTATGACACATCTCATTTGGTTGGCTTTATGGATGCCAATTTCCTGGCTGCTCATACAGATGGAATTCTGATGGTTGTAGGTGTTGGCAAGACGAGCCGCTCCCTTGTCATGCAAGTCCTCAATCAACTCAATACTTTCCGCTTACCAACTTTGGGAGTAGTTGCTAATCATGTGAGGAAAGGCGCAAAAAGTCCATCCAATACGGTATCCACATCTGGGCTTAAGCTAGTTGAGGAAGAACTACCCGCTCATCAAGGCGCTGGAAAATGGACAGATTACCAACTTGACAAAGCTAAGGACAGAAAATAGTCGTAACTCCAAGGGTAAGACTCTCATCAAAGTAGCTATGGACGGAAGCAACTACCGTACAAAGATTGGTGGCAATGCGTGCGGTAAATGCTTCCAGATAGAAGTTCAACCCTTCATTCTAGGAAGCGCTCTACAACGTAGAAACTATTGACGATAAACCAAGGCAAAAAAGAAGCAAGAATACCATATTCATCAGTTATAGCAATCAGCAGTCAGCTTTCAGCGGTCAGCTGAAAGTCAAATAGGCTCACTTCTAAGGAACGCTCTTCTCCCGTTAATGTCCTAACATTCGTGGCTACTGCTATAGCTTATAAACGAAGTAATTAACCCGGTTGATAAGCATAGAAAAATAAAAAGGGAAAGGAGGTATTTCTTCCTTTCCCTTTTTATTGTTAGAATCCCGTAGAGAACTACTCAATCGTCTCAATCATCTGTTCACGAGGAACGCTCCCAGTATGTGCAGAATAAGTCGTATTGAAGGGGTCTGCATAAAAATTGAGTTTTTGTTTGAAGACCAGCCAGAAGAAGCCAGGACCATGTACTAAATACCGCTTCCACAACCTCTTCGGCTCTGCCACTAAGCGATACAGCCACTCCATCCCAACTTCACTGACCCACTTGGGCGCTCTCTTGATATTGCCAGCTTCAAAATCGATAGTTGCACCAATAGCTAAGAAAATCTTGATGTTTGGCAACTTATCTTTGTACTTCAAGATGAAGTTTTCTTGTTTTGGCGCACCTACTCCTACCGCAAGGACTGTAGCTCCAGACTGGTTAATCATTTCAACCATCTTCAAGCATTCTTGTTCATCTTTCTCAAACCCGAAAGAGGGAGAGTGCGTACCGATTATGATATCTCTACCAATTTTAGAATTAATCTTTTGTTGAGCGGCACTGGCTACTCCTTCGCGAGCGCCTAAAAGAAAAATTTTGATGTCTTCGTTATCTTTATGGTACTCATAAAAAGCGGGGAAAAGGTCAGAGCCTGAAATTTTTTCTTTAACTGGCGATCCTAAAAACTTAGAAACGAAAAATAAAATTTTGCTATCACACAACTTGTAAGTTGCTGCGTTATAAGCACGATAAAAATCAGGATCATCCTGTAGCTTCATCAGATGATCTACGTTGGGCGTAAAGACAATTCCACTCTTGCACTTTTCGAGAAACTCTAGCCGAGACAAATTATCGATAGCTACATTTAATAATTTTACTTGGCGCATCTGGCTTAGTCCTACTTGGGTGTAATTTTGCAACTTTTTATAGGTGAAACGTCCTAACTAAAGTTGGTGAAACTATCTACGTTATTAAACCGTTAACTAGAATATACGAAGCCAGATACTTAACTCGCAAGTAAAAGCAGGTAGCTTTACTATCTCTTCAATTTACTCTCTCGGCAACTTTACGGTTTCTTTAATTAAAAACGTAGGAATTTCCTCCCCAGAAGTGTGTCAAATTGGGGTGTAAGCCAGATACACAGCCGCGTAGTTCTCTCAAGCAAGAATTAACAGGATAGCTTGAGGTGAGGAGGAGACGCTGCAACAAGGGGTTGCAGCTTAGCTTCCGTTCTTCTCCCGTTCACACCCATGGGCTGCAAACGGAAGAAGTTAACAGGATTCACAATCTACCCAACAGTAGCTGGAGTTTTTGAGGAGGCGAAATAAGCGTTCTGTTCAGCCCGCAGTTTGTCGCAGAGCCTGCCTTCCGGTAACTCTACGTCATCATAGGTGAGGACGTGGTCTTTCGGAATATCCCGCTTCAGACGGCAACCTTCAGCTAACCCCATAGGTAGCAGGTTTTGCGCTTGGACAACATCAGAGTTTTCACATTGACCGTAAGTCATGTAGTAGCCGATGCCATCCAGAGTTTCTCCTGCCTTGAGGTCAATTTTTGCCGTCGTTACAACATCGACAAGCGGTCCACCCAGAGGTGCCATGACAGCATCCCCAAAGAGGACAGCACGAGCCACGGATAGGGGTACCTCAAAGTGGCACAGGTGATAAGGAGTGTAGAAGCTGTAAAGCGGACCTTCCCCTAACTTATACAAATTCAGGTAATGACGTTGCTTGGGGTCGTCATGAGTCGCAAAGACAAATACGCCAGGACCAGGTTTGGTACCCACGACGTAATCAACAATACCGCCCAGTTCTTTGAGCTGGTCGATATCATACATTTTTGTCATCTCATCGACATGACCCCTGTAGTCATAGCCCAACATACCGCGCTTGGCGACCTTCATCCCAGTCGCATTAGCAACGATCGCTTGCTCGAAGGAAATCTTGCTACCATCAGCAAAACTGGTCACCATGTGAGCTTTTTGACCCCACTGTTTGGCAAACCCTTCTTGGGTAGTGGGGTTGCGGTAAGGGTCTTGTAAGCCTTTGATGTTGCCACACAGTAGTGGTGTCAAACCGATGCTCTTGACGAACCGATAAAGGTTCATTTCTACGCCAGGTTGGTCGCCATCGCAAGCGGACAGGATAACGCCAGCGCGGTCGGCATAGACTTTAAGAATCGGACCAACCGTGCCATCGAGTTCCGCATTCATCAAGATGATGTGCTTGTGATTAGCGATCGCTTCCATCACCACATGTGCGCCAAACTCAATTGCGCCAGTCACTTCAATCAGCGCGTCAATACCACTGGCTTTACACAGCAACATCGCATCTTCAGTTACGGCATACTGCCCTTGTGCGATCGCGTCTTCCAACTCCGAGACTGTATCAACAACCTTGACATCCTCAGCGCCAGCTTCAGCATAAGCCCGCTTCGCGACATCTAGACTTCGGTTGGAAATCGCCACCAGCTTCATCCCTGGCACCGAGTTGAGGATTTGATTAGCAATCCCTCGACCCATAAAGCCAGCACCAATCATCGCCACCTTAACTGGGTTCCCTGCTTCTGCCCGTGCTTTCAGCGCATTATCGACAATAATCATGATTTTGCTCCTACAGAAACAGATTCAAACAAAGGCCAAGCCGCATCTTTATCGGAAATTACAGTAATTTCGATCGGCCACTCAATTCCAAATGCCGGGTCGTCATAGCGCAGTCCCCGCTCATGTCCAGGGGTGTAGAATTCACCCACCTGATACCCCACCTCAGCACCATCCGTAAGTGCCAGGTAACCGTGAGCAAACAGCTCAGGGACATAAAGAGCGCGACGGTTTTCTGCCGTGAGTTCCACGCCAATGTGTTGCATATAGGTGGGGGAATCAGGACGCATATCAATAATTACGTCGTAAATTGCCCCTTGGGTGCAGCGAATCAACTTAGTTTCCGCCGCTGGAGGAACTTGATAGTGCATCCCCCGCAGCGTGCCCTTTTTATGGTTGAACGACAAGTTACACTGGGCAACCGTGGGCTTTAAACCGTGTTCTTCAAATTCTTTGGCACAGAACGTGCGTGCAAAGAAGCCTCTGGGGTCTTCGCGATGCTCTAAGTCAATAATAAAAGCGTCTTTGAGCTTGGTTTCGGTAAATAGCATTACTTGCTCCAGAAGAAATCTTTGTCAATTTGCTGAGTGCGAATCAGATACTCCAACTGCTTTAAGCGAGTGAAACCCCTCGATTCAAAGGTTTCTTTCGTCATGTCAATTTGAGTGAACAAATCAAATAGCTGCTGGGCACCACGCTTAGCATCCCAATCGCACTTGAATCCAGGGAGGGTTGTGTTAATTTTCTCGAAGGATACGCGATAGCTGCGGTTATCGGCACCACTATCACCAAAGCTCAACTGGCAGCCTGTAAAGATATCGGCAATGATTTCAGCAATTTCTTTGACTCGATAGTTATTTGAGGTGTCACCCACGTTGAAGACTTGAGCGTGAACCACATCACGAGGGGCTTCAAGAGCGCAGACAATTGCTTTACAGATATCTAGAGCATGAACCAAGGGACGCCAAGGTGTACCATCGCTTGTCATCTTGATTTCTTTGGTTGTCCATGCCAGTCCTGCCAAGTTGTTCAAGACGATATCAAAGCGCATCCGGGGAGAAGCACCAAAAGCAGTGGCATTCCGCATGAAGGTGGGCGAGAAGCTATCGTCTGCCATCGGCATGACATCACGCTCTACCAAGGTTTTGCACTCGGCATAAGCGGTTTGCGGATTTACTGAGGATTCTTCGGTAACATCGCCTTCGGTTGCAACGCCGTACACACTGCACGAAGACATATAAACAAAGCGGCGCACACCTGCTTCTTTGGCAATCGTGGCTAAGCGAACCGAACCTTTATGGTTGATATCGTAGGTAATTGTCGGAGACAGTTGTCCAGTTGGGTCGTTTGAGAGTTCAGCCATGTGAACAATCGCTTCGACACCTTCTAAATCTTCATGAGTGATGTTGCGAATATCTTTAGTTAGGGTTTTGGCAGTAACTTCAGTACCGTTGTACAGCCAACCCACTTTATAAAATCCGGTATCTACCCCAATTACGTCATGTCCGCGTTCGATGAGGAGGGGAGGCAATAATGAGCCAAGGTAGCCTTCTGTTCCTGTTACCAGTACTTTCATTAGTTAAAAATCCTATGCGTTAACGGCTGATTGTAGATGCTGCGGTGCTGGAAGCTGCTCTACAACCGCTTTGCCAATTTCAATAGAAGAAGTGGCGGCTGGAGAAGGAGCGTTACAAACATGGACGGAGTTTTGACCTTTGACAATCAAAAAGTCGTCCACGAGTTTTCCATCGTTCATCAAGGCTTGAGCGCGAACTCCGGCGTGGGTGGGAACAACATCGTCCGCTTGCACTTCAGGAATGAGCTTTTGTAAGCTGTGGACAAAAGCGGCTTTACTGAAGGAGCGAATGATTTCCTTGATGCCTTCGTCGGCGTTTTTGGCGGCAAGTCTCCAGAAGCCAGGGTAAGTCATGACTTCTACGAAATCCCGGAGGTCGAAGTCGGTTTTTTTGTAGCCTTCACGTTTGAGGCTCAAGACAGCATTCGGTCCGGCGTGAACACTGCCATCAATCATCTTGGTGAAGTGGACACCGAGGAAGGGGAAATCTGGATTGGGAACTGGGTAGATTAGGGTGTTGACCAAGTAGCGTTTTTCTGGGGTGAGTTCGTAGTATTCTCCCCGGAATGGAACGATTTTGGCTTTGGGGTCAACTCGTCCTAGTTTAGCAATGCGATCGCTATGCAGTCCTGCACAGTTAACGACGCAGCGTGCCTCGAATGTACCTTTATTTGTCTCCAGTACCTGGCTATTTGGCATTTGGCGGATTTTCTCAACTTTCGTATTGAGATGAAGTTCGCCACCTTGTAACTCAATCAGTTCCGCGTATTTCCGAGAAACCTGTTTGTAATCGGCAATTCCTGTTGAGTAGACTCGAATTCCCGCCACACAGGCAACATGCGGTTCAACTTCCTTGACTTCCTCGGCAGTGATTTTCTTGACATTCAACCCGTTTTCCAAACCACGTTGGTATAGGTTTTCTAGTCTCGCCAGCTCACTTTCATCAGTAGCAACAATGACTTTGCCACAAACTTCATGAGCAATACCATGCTCTCGGCAGAATTCCACCATCGATTGGCAACCATCGCGGCAAAACTTCGCCTTGAAACTTCCTGGTTTGTAGTAAATGCCAGAGTGAATTACACCGCTATTATTGCCAGTTTGGTGAAAAGCCCACTTGCTTTCCTTCTCTAGCACGACAATACGTGCATTGGGATAGCGTTTGCCTAAAGCCATGCCGGTAGAAAGACCGACAATTCCACCGCCGATGATTGCAAAGTCATACATGGGTATTTTTGCTACTGCCACTCTTAGTGTACGAATCGTTCTTGAAGCTTAAAATTTTGGCTTACCAAACCTTCCAAGGAGCTTTGCCACTCTTCCAGAGGTCTTCAAGATAATTTTTATCTCGTAAAGTATCCATAGGTTGCCAAAAACCACTGTGTTTGTAAGCCGAAAGTTGATTACTTTCAGCAAGCTTTTCTAGTGGCTCTTTTTCCCACACGGTTTCGTCATCTGCTATATAGTCAATGACTTCTGGTTCTAAAACAAAATAACCACCATTAATCCAAGCACCGTCTCCATCTTGTTTCTCCCGGAAGCTGGCAATTTTATTGTCATCTTCTCCCAACGCTAGCGCTCCAAAACGTCCTGCGGGTCGGGTTGCCGTCAATGTTGCTAAGGTCTTTTGCTCTTTATGAAAGTCAAGCAGTTCTTTGATATTGACAGCACTTACACCGTCTCCATACGTAAAGCAGAAGGTATCTTTGCCAACATGCTCTTTTACCCGTTTTAGTCGTCCTCCGGTCATCGTATTTTCACCCGTATCAACCAAGGTAACTTTCCAAGGTTCCGCATAACCAGAATGGACGTTCATTTGGTTAAATCGCATATCAAAGGTGACATCAGACATGTGTAAGAAGTAGTTAGCAAAATACTCCTTAATAACGTATCCTTTGTAACCGCAGCAGATGATAAATTCATCTATTCCATGAGCGGAGTAGATTTTCATGATATGCCACAGAATTGGCTTACCACCAACCTCTACCATAGGCTTGGGTCTAACGGAAGTTTCTTCACTAATGCGAGTACCAAGACCTCCAGCCAGTATCACTGCTTTCATGTAATTACCTCATAATTTTCAAGGCGACTAGTGTGTAACCTTGGGTAGACCGTGAACACAGAAATTCAGATGAGAAAAGTTGATAATTATTTATCTAAACAATTATCCTAATCGTCAATGCACAAGCTAACTGTAAAGACACGGTAAATGATGGACTCTCCATGTAAAAACTTCAAGAATTTCTGTAAATATTCCGGTTGTGCGGCAAGCAGATGGGCAATAAACAGCAAAATCATAGCAAGCCAGGGTTTGTAATGCCAAGGAAAGGCATTGCAACTTATGAGTGCTAATTGTCACTCTAGAAAAAGAATAAAGTTCATTTGTAGGGTGCCCTAACTCCTGACCCGAAAGAACATGGGGTATTGAGAAAATGGAGAGATGCAGAGAGTGTTAAACCAGTGATAGGGATAAATACTTAGAGCAAGAAAACAAAGTTTCTTGGTCGCCACTTCTGTATTCTTCTTGTTCAACACGCTATAAGGGCTTAGTGTTGCTAAGCCCTTACGACAGAATCAGGCTTTCACCGATTAACTACGTAACTCCTGCCTCTATCTCCTTATCATCCCAACCGACCAAGAACTCCTCTTCACGAGCTGCGGTGTAGCTCTGTCAGCAACACCGGCTTCTCGAATAAGTCAAGCTTGGCGTAATCACCATCAATGGCAGTAATTTCAAACGGGGCAAATTGTTCACAGTGTGCAGGACATTTAGACCAATAGACGCGATCGCCTATTTTGAGGACAGTCCTCTGAACTTCATTACACTGAACGGGTTTTTGCTTCGCTAAAGGGTCATCGCCAACGGAGTCGCAACACTTACCTTCCTCTTCAGGCTTCACCAACGCCAACGCCAATACATCAACGTTGAAGGGGTATACAAAAGGGAGACACACTGGAGCAAAGGTCAGCACACCCTTAACTTCTAAGCAGGGAGGTGAAAACGCCGTCCCCTCCCATTCGGAGCAAGTAGAACTATTGAGGTAAGAAGTCAGCGTAAATTGTGGAGCAGCAGCAATATGAGTTGTAGATCGTTCATACCAAGTTGCATTCAGTCCTGATACTTGACACACAGAGGCAGGAAATAAGGACTTTGCCCTAGAGCCAAAGAGGAGGTTTTTGCTCCCTTGTCCTCCTTGTTCCCCAAAGTCTCCCTTGTCTTCCTTATCCCTCTGTATGTTGTTTGACCGCAACTTGGTTTGAGCCGCTACTACTGTGTTGGGTGACTGTAAGAACCACTTCACTAGAAATGAACGCTGTCCCTGAATCGCAGCCGCCGTCACAAGCGAGAGTAGCTCACTCTCTTCAAGTCCCGATAGTGGTGTAACTTCCTCCACGGTGACTAGGGCGTGTTTATAAGCCTCTCGAAGGTCGGGATTTTGTGACATTGCTGTGGGATTAATGACAACCGTTCCTCCCTCTTCTACCCCAGTCTCCTGCAAGTGAGAGTCTATCAAGACAGCAGACTGATTCAGAGGGAACACTTTCAAATGAAGTCCCGCATGTATCGTCTCTGATGATTCTCGACTAGTAGCTGGTTCTATGGCTTCCGGCTGGGGAGTTTTCACATCTAGCTCCTCACCAACACAAAAAGTGGAGTGGGTATCCATTGGTGGAGAAAAAGTGGAGTGGTTATCCACCACCTCAGATGACGCAATAGCGTCATCACAGCAAAAAAGTGGAGAAGTGGAGTGAGGGTTAGTAATTAGAGATTGAGAACAACCAGAAAGTGGAGATTGAGTGAAGTCAGTCTCCAAGGCTGAGGAAGTTGCTGTGAGGTTCGACATCAGTTGAGAGTCTTCAAATCCCTGAGTCTCTTCAAGGGAAGCCAGACAATCCGTCGTTCCTATGCTCGTGCCATCGGCACCGGGATAAATCTTTTCTGCCTTCTGCCCTCTGCCCTCTGCCTTTCTTGGTTCAGCTTGATAGGTGTGAGCCGTTCCCTCGCACAAGATTGAATCTTCTGTAGGAGATAGGCTTGTTCCAGAGTCGAGTGGGGGCGAGGAAGATTCAGAACGTGAAATTAATCCACTTTCTCCTCCGATAACGTCATCAGAACCCGAATCCGAAGGTGGAAAGGTATCCACTTTCTCCACTTTTTCTTGAAAACCTTGTTTCTGCGTCCTTTGAGTCGGTGGAGAGGTTATCCACTTTTCTCCACTTTTCTCCACTTTTTTATTCCGTGGAGGGTCTGGCTCATCAAAGGGAAGATCGGGTAATTTCCAGGAATACTCCAGTCGGATTCCGCTCCCTTGGGTACGACCTAGAGAGAGTGCTTCTAACTCCCTGAACCAGGAGCGAATCGAGTCAGGACGTGGACGGTGACGGCTATCGTATCCACTCTGGACGACTTTTGCTTTAATCCAACTGTTGCCAGTCGTGGCATCCATGCGTTTGGATAGTTCCACGATTTTGGCTAAGTGTGGTGCCATTTCCCCCAAGTCGGTTGAACAGTTGGCGTGGATAAGCTTGACTTGACCGATGTAGAACTTAGCTAATGTGATCGCACTTAATAGTGGTTGCAGTGGGATTTCTTCATCGGGGACAGTCTTGCCGTTGGCAAGTTCATGGAGGACATGGAGGTTAAGCGCTAGTCGCCCGATATAACCTTCCATCTTGGAATAAACCGCTCTCATGCCCGGTAAGGGGTGAGAGACACGCAGTTGTTCTAGCTGGTTATAGACAGGTTGATAACGCTTAAATGCTTCTCGTGAAAATCGATATTCTCTCGCTGGTAGTCGATCAATAGCGCGGTAGTAATTTAAGAGGCGTCCGGTTAGGTCTAATCCAGAGCCGTCATCATTGCTCAGGGTAGCTGCCGCGAGGGGTTGATTAACAAACAAAAACCGTGCCCACTGTCCGTCTGGATCGGAGCAATCTCGCATTAGCCGCTTGAGGACTTCTGGCTGGATGGTGCCACAGATTGAGAGACTTAAGCCCTCGATATCGGCTTTGGTTCCAGCCGCTCTAAGAATAGTGGCTCCTGTGCCGTCGAAAGCTGAGAGGATGTCTTGGCGATCGCTTCCACGTCCCCCACTGTATTTGTTTTGAGAGGCAAATAATCCAACCAGTTCATCAACCAATGCCAGAAGTCCTTTATCTGGATGTGCTTGGAACTGATACAGAAGTCCCTCGCCAGTAGAGTTGGTGAAGTAATAAAGTCGCTGTTGCGGTTTTTTCGGTTTGCCTTCTGGGAATTTTTTTGAACGCTCCTCAGATTTACATTTATCCCAGTCGGCAATTTCTTTGTCATACCTCGCTTGTGCCTCTTCAAAGGCAAGGCGATTTTCCCGCTGGAGGACAGCTAAGGGTTTTTTGATGATTGCTTTGAGGATTGGAGATTTTTTCTGTCCGGATTCGGAGACTAACCCGGCAAAGATGGTAGGTGGAACGCTGAAGCCTTGACCTCGGTGGATGACTAGCTCAGTAGTAGTTTTGTGGAGACTGGATACGGCAACCAAGAGTGAGGTGAGACAAACTTCAGGGCGAATATTGAGTCCTTGTGCGAGTCCCTCAAGCGGAATAGCTAAGTCTGCTGGGAGAAATGCAGAAATGTTGAGGGATTGGTCGGTGAGTTTGAGGAGGTTGTCTACTTCAGAGCGGCGATGCTCCCTTGATTCCTCAATCTCCAGTTCCTGCTCAATGGTTTCAAAGAGTCGGGAAACCTCTCGTTCTGATACTCCTGGGAAAGCTCTTCTGATTCGGATTTTGGCAGTTTGCAGTTCGGATGGTGGTAAATCTTGAATCAGGATGTTTTTAATTTGGCTCCGGATTGCGGTGAGTTCAGAGGGCGTTTTTTGGGGTAATGTAACTCCGCCTGAGCCGTGAGAGTCTTCATTACCGTCAAAGCTCTCGCTGCCACCGCACTTCGGACTCCCTCCGCCATTGCGTCCACCACCGGAACCACAACCATCCGCGTCAGTGCGTTCTGTAGAGATGTGATTGCCTTTGTTTCTACGGATGGCATCTTTAATGTGAGCGGGACATTTCGCTCCAAAGGTGGCATTATCCAGTCGCTGAATTTTCAGCCAACAACTCTCCTCGCCACCACGGTAGAGTGCCGCTGGCTGGCAAGATGTCGGGTCAATGGTTTTGAGGATGCGGTTAATGCGATCGCTATCTAGTCCTAGTAGAGAGCCAGCCTGATGGGTTAGGGCTATAGTGTTGCCACTAATTTGAATACCGTTGTTGTCTCCCCAGTTCTGCCAGCCGTACCATTCTTGGATTGCTGTTGCTAGAGCGTCACTGCGGTCATCGGTTCGACACTTGCCCTGTAAAATGTCGCGACTGGTATCGTGACCCAACAATTCGAGTGGGATACTGCCAGGGATTGGGGATTGGGGATTGGGGATTGGAGATTGGGGATTGGGGATTGGGGATTGTCCATTCCCTAGATTTAATTGTTGGTTTCCTTTCCTTCCCCCCTTTTTAGTGGGGTAAATTCCAATTGCGGATAAAGAGTCTATATACACAGGTAGAGCACGGCTGATGGATTGGTAAGGATTGCCACTAGGGCCAATTGTGGGAGCGAGTACCGTAAAGCGTCCGGTAAAGAGGGCTTCGCCAACATGAGCGCCGCCAGGTGTTAGGGAGAAGTTAGTAAAGTTGGGTTTCTGTTCGAGCTTGAGGGCGATTCGCCAACCGCCTGAATGCGATCGCTCAATCAATGTTTGTTGTTGGGGTGTATCACCCGACGCTCTTACTCGCTCCAGAACTGAGGTAACAGCGGCATCGCACTCTTTTTGAGAGGGAAACTGTTTAACGTCAAAATCGAGCCAGACTGTATCGTTCCAGCCGCCTAGCGTTCCTACACCGTTTTCTGGGTTGGCAAACCAAAGTTCTAGATCTGCGTCTCGTGGGAGTCGGGTTTGATACTGCCGATGATTGATTAAATGAGGAAAGCCGTCACGATCTAAGTAGGAAGGATTTTTGCCAGTGTAGAGCTGTATCGGCTGAAGCTCTTCTGTGAGAGGGCAGTGTGCCCAAACACCTTGTTCAGGATGAGTCTTGACGATTTTTGGATGCTTTTTGGCATTTTGGGCTGGGGCAATGGGTAGTACTGGGTAGTTGTGAGCAATTAGCCAGTCAATAACTTCTTGGCGTTCTTGTGGCGCACTTGGCTTGATTGGAGTCTGTACCATTTCACTTGCCCCCCTGACTAGCTGTGTACACGTCAGCAATTGGCTGCTGGAGGGGACTGCTGAGGTATCCCTGATGAGCTAACGCAAGCGCCTGTTGTTGGTCGTACTGTTTGGCTGTGCTGTTGTGTTGTTGATTCGGCGTGCTGCTTGGGAGGGCTTGAAGAGTAGCCGGTTCCAACAGGTACGTCTCAACGCTGTGCTGGTTGTGAGAATGTTGCTCAATTCCACCTAGCCTTGGGAATCTGAAGTGCAAGGTTGGTGGAATTTTCGAGGTAGACAAGGGGGAGACAGCCGATGAAGTGAAGGGGAGGCTGGAAACTCTGCCTTGTCTTGAGGTAGAATTAACTACAGAAAGTTTCATATCTTGGAGGTGTCCACGTTCAGTTCTTAGCTGCGTGGGTGCTTTCATTTACAGGGCTGGTTCGCTGCTCGGTTTGGGCAAAAAAAACTGAGGGCAGCGCCAGCCTTTAACTATTGGTTAGTCTCTAGGTTTGGCTTTTCATTGTTTTGTCTCCTGTTGTCTTGGTTAGGTATTGGGCTTCTTAGCGGGCAGGGATTGAGAGTATATGAAGTTTTCTTGGATTACCAGTTTTTGTTAAAGAAAGCTAGAGAAATATCAGCTTGTGATAACTAGGTATACAAGATAAACGGGGAAAATGATAAGAGGCTTCTCGCGTTGGGTAGATTGTCAAAGCAAGCGAGACGCTCTTGTTCCTCTCTTTCGAGTGCTCAACCAAGCTTTTAGCTACGGGGAGCGCTAGTTACTCATCGGGCAAGTCTTTAGGAATGTCTCTGTGTTTTTCCTGTAACAGCTTTTCCTGCAACAGTTCTTCCAAGTTCTCCTTACTGAGAACGTCTTCAATCATTTCCCTGACGGTGTCAGACATGGTGATGCCCTTCAGGTAGCAATAGAGTTTGAACCTTTCTTTAAGTGCTTCAGGTAACCGAAACCTGAGATAGTCGTCCCTTTCCAGCATTTGTTGCTTCTGGACATTTGCCATCATTTGAGTTCCCAGATGCGTGTTGTCTAGCCGAGCGTTGTGATAACAGCATAGCAGATAATAGTGTGTTTGCTTTGTGATTGAGTAACCGATAGTTCAAAGATTACAATTACTGCATTCAGTACTTAATGCAGTATTTACTTAAGTCATTAAGTAAGGCAGTAGTTACTGCATTTAAAGGTAAGAAGAACAAAAAGTTTTGTGGAAGTTGTGATATTGAATGAAGGGGTTTTCGGGAGTTCAATTAACTCTTGCCCCTGTTGTCTGCCAGGGAGTTTAACCGAATGGCACTTGTTAAGAGAGATGGGGGAGATGAGGAAGTAATTTCTGCCCCACCTTCCCCACCTTGCTTCTCGTAGTGCCATTTGACTTTAGGCTCTAGCGGGCTGGAGCGAAGGCAGGGGTTTCAAAAGTCCTCGGTCATCAATTGCTGAATCCACAGCCTGCCTTTTGCTTTTGCACTTGCGGCGTTGTAATAGATTTCGCCGTGACGGTAGACTTCGCCGTTTGGGGAAAGTGCTTCAAATTTGTGACCTTGAGCGTCTTCGTACACTAGTAAAAATAGTCCTTGGATGTTGGTGAGTACGTGGATTTTGCTTTTGAGCATGGTGGCAATTAGTGTGCTTTGAGGGTACAGGAGGTTCTCGAAGGATGTGGGCTGTTTACTTCAAGACGCTTCTACAGGTTGTTCGTCAATTAAAGAGGACTGGCTGCAAGTCTGACTCGCCAACTTCGTCGATGAATGGAAGTTGAGGAGTGGTGCTGTCACTCCAGAGGAATTTGATGAAGTAAACCCAGCCTGGAAGGTTCCAACCTGGAAGGTTTAGGGTGAGTCCTACAACAACACCAATGCTATGGTAGGTTTTTCCTGTCTCATCGTCTGTGTAGGTGCGTTCTACTAGTTGGTTAAACCAGTATTTGGGTTGTAGAAATGTTGATGGAAGCCGTTGTTGGCTATGTTGACATGGGTTGGGTTCTTGGGGGGGTGAGTTAGTATAAATATTTGTCATTTTTATAGAGGGTAGTGTAGTGCTGGTGGGGAGCTTGGGTAAAAAGCGTCCACGGGCGTATGCTTAAGATGAGCTGTGCCAGACGCATTGTTTTGCGGCTGGACAGTTGTTAATTTGGGGTCAGAGTTAGGGCATTACTGCAATAACTGGTGCTATGCCTTGGCTTGGCGTTCTTTGATATGGACAAAGGTTCTGTCCTGGGTAAAGCTGATTTGCTCTCCCAGGTGCGGACAATTTTACGTCTCTCTTACTTGTTCTATTGGCTGTACTTGGGATGTATTTGATTCAACAAATAGACTGTATCCTATATGCACTAATATGACAAGCGACGAGATAAAGAGAGTTACATTCAAGCTGCCTCTGTCGGAGTATGAGCGGCTAGAAGCATTTTGTAAAAAGACTCACAGAGGCAAGACAGAAATCCTGCGAGAGTTTATCAGGTCGCTGCCTGATCCAGAGCCTAAGTCAGAGCCTGAGAAGAAGTAGGCATAGTTGTGGGGTAGCGGCTTGTCTCGTGATTTGTCTGATTTAGCTATAAAAGTGTTGGCTGAAAAAAATGAGCCACTGGTAAATACCAATGACTCATTTATCTGGAAACCGATGGCACAAGTACCGTTTTACATTCAATGCTTAGATTTGGAATGCACTGTTTTTAAATAATCCTGTAAATGATTGCACCTGTTTCTTGATGATTATCTATTTCTAACAAACCATCAACACATAAGCTCTCAAGAGTCTTTCTGACTTGCTCAACAGGCTTTTCAGTAGCTAGAACGCAATCTACAAGAGATACATTGCCATAATTATCTTTAGCTAATTGAAGAATTGTCTGAAGATCAGACTTTTTTTCAGCTATGGCTTTGGCTTGACTAGTAGCTGAAGTAACTTGTTCACCTACATTAATGACAACTTGTTGGCTGACTGAGGCATTATTATGAGTAGCGTGAAGAAGCTGATATTTTAGGTTTTTGTTTTCAACCATTCCTGGTATCAGAAATAGGTCTATGAATTGACCAACTCCACAAAGCCCCAATGTAAACAGCCAAATCACTCCAGTTACATACTTTCCAGAGTATAAGCGATGGATTCCAGCGAGTCCAAAAAAACCAGTACACCAAAGAAGGTATGCAATTCCTGTGTTTCTCATATCACCCCATTCCTTTTTGATAATTGAGTTAACTTAATTGCTCGGCTCAGTGAAAATTTTGCGTTACTAATCTAGTTTTCCCATTGGTGGATTTTTAACGCATTAGCAAGATTACCGAAAAAAAACTTTTATAAATTTGGTAGATCAGTGTAAATACGGTCATATTCTTGAGGGGTAGAGTTAACCTAACCCCCCAGCCCCCTTCCCTGCGAGGGAAGGGGGAGCCGGACTTTGACTCTCTCTAGGTTTTGCTCCCCTCTCCTCTTAGGGGAGGGGTTAAACCGAGATGTGTAAGCAGTATGGATTCGGTATGAACCAAGATAAGCGTCAACGTCTAGAAGCCGCAGGCTGGACTGTTGGAGATGCGTCAGACTTTCTTAAGCTTTCGCTAACGGAGTTTGATGAATGGGTTACAACAACTTGGGAGCAATTTAAACATATTGCTTCCGATCCAACCTATGAAAAAGCCAAGTGCTACTACGACAACGGACAGTTACGAATTGAAGTGAGTATTGGTTCTAGCCATTCTCGTGATAACACCGTTGTCATCTTAGCGGTCAACTTGTTCTGTGGGCTTAAATGAATTCCCTTAAATGGGCTAACTAACTGTAGCTATAGAAAAGAGGGAGTTCGAGAATGTCAGCCGGATGTCTCTTATTACATTGGCGAACACGCTCAACTCGCTCCTGATGAAACGTCCGTTGTGGATTTGAATAGTTCGCCAGCCCCAGACTTAATGATAGAAATTGGTGACAGTTCCTTAGCTGATGATTTGGGGCGAAAACGCTTGATGTACGAGCAACTAAAGATTGCTGAATATTGGGTCGTGGATGTTCAAGGTGAGCAAGTGATTGCGTTTGCCGTTGCCGATGGTGGCAGTAGACGGATGCAAGAGTCTCAAGTGCTACCTGGATTAAAGATTTCCTTACTCGAAGAAGCCTTACAACGCTCTCGCCAAACCGACCAATCTCAGGTAGTTGCTTGGTTACTGGCTCAATTTCAAGATAAGTAAAAGATAAAACTTACACCTATTAAAAGAGTCATATCGCCTTGGGTCGTAGTTTGAGCCAAGGCGGTATGAGACTTATATTCTTTTGCTGTCAGAAGACCCTCAGTAATTCATAGCTGAAACGGCTTGTTTATGAGGGTGTTCAACAACAACTTATTGAGCGGAAATTAGTAAGTTCTTATTAAGATATTAGTTAAACAGTGCGGCGGTTAAACATATTCCAGATGAAAACAGCCAGAAGTGCGCCTAAAACAGCCAGAATAACTCCTGGAATACTAAGACTTGTCGCTGCCAGTGAGAAACTCCCCGTAGTGAGAATTGTTGCTAAAGTTCCACCGAGAAATGCCCCGACAATTCCTAACAAGATTGTTGAAAGAATGCCACCGCCTTGGCGACCAGGATAAAGAGCTTTTGCGATCGCACCAGCAATAAGACCTAAAACTACCCAAGCAAGAATGTTCATAAAACTGTTTTGTAAAAACATCTCTCATCGACAATTACAAGGTATCAGTTCTGATCTTCCTCTTCTATCTCCCTCACGAAATAAAGTGTTGTTCCCGTAAGGAATAATCCAAGAGATTTATTTACTAGGGATGAGACAAACTATAAAGTTTCTTGTGGTAGAGTTGCAATGCTTAGTAGCGGAGGAGGCTGGAGAAAAGCTATCTGGTGCCCCTTACGCTCTCATTACGTGACTTTCACTACTCAAAAGCCAAGCACGTTCAACAGGTTGTTATTTGACTTTCTTCTCTGAGTTGTTTTCGGAGAGATATTTTGCGATCGCTTCTCCTAACTCTTGCTGAGATGTTTTATTTGTCTCTCGTTTAGGAAACAATGCCTCAGCAATCAAGAGGAAATACGCGGCTAAAAAGATAAGAGCGGGTATAGTCGTCATGGCTAATTTCTCCGGTAGACGTTGCGATCTGATTGAATCTAGTTTCACCGGAGTCCAGCGCTATATGGGGCTTGGACTGACACTTTGCGAAAAGCCACAGCAGCTTTTTGCCTCCTTGCTTATTATTTCGTGACGGCAGGAAGTTAAATAAGGGACACTTCTAAAAACTAGCCAATTAGGGCTTGCCTTCCTCTCGATATTGTGAGAGGCATAAGGATTAAATTCAACCTAGCTTTAATTTATTCAGTAATGCAGTAAAGGCGTAATTAAGTAATTAAGTCAGATTCCCTATTCAAGCCGGATGCTGAAGGAGAGGAAGTTTTCTTGTATCTTTCCTAGATCATGTCCAAGGAACGGAACGAGTAAGGCAGTGGTGGGGGAGAAAAAGCGCGATCGCATTATTGCTATCTAGTTGTCATAAAGTTGTCACATCCGTCCAGTACACTTTATTTAAGTAGCAAACATAAGCTTTGTGCTTGCTCCTCACACCATTCACGATGCCCTTTCCACTGACAGGTGAGAGGGTATTTTTTTGTGTTGCACCACAGGAGGACTGGGTGGTGTGGCTTCTGGTGTGGCTATCAAACCTATCGTCAAAACCGAAATCTTAAAAGGCACAAGATGCAGCGCTCCTACAGAAATTCAGGCAAAAACAGGTTTATAAAGGGGCTTAAATACTTAAATACTTAAAACAGTAACTCAGTAATGCAGTAGTTAAGTACTTAAGCAAGAAAGGTGAAGCTAAAGCTCAACGATGTCTCGTTGTATTGGTGTGCCTGGATGTCCAGTTTACGAAGATGCTTTAAGTACTTATTTACTGCATTACTGAAGTACTGCCATAATGCAGTAAGTAAGTAAAGCAGTAAGTATGCTTATATGACCATCATTGCCCTAATTAATCAAAAGGGTGGCTGCGGAAAATCGACGACAGCCGTACATTTCAGCTACTGGCTAGCAACAAAGAAGAAAACGAAGGTGCTTCTGGTTGATGCTGATGCCCAGCAGTCTAGCTCAGGGTGGCTAGAGGGCATGGAGTCGCCAATCCCCTACAAAGTGGTACAGACACCCGATGATTTGCTAGAGCAAATCCCAGAGTTGGCGAAGCAGTGCAGCCAGTTGGTTGTTGATGGACCTGCTTCTCTTGCAGAAGCGACTAGGGCAATTTTGTTCCGTGCTGATTTGGCGATTATTCCCGTACAGCCGACTGGTGTTGACTTGCGTTCGGCATCTGAAGCGGTGAGATTAATCAAGCAGGCGCAGTCAGTTCGAGGGGGTCCTCCGGCAGCAGCAGTGTTTCTCTCACGAGCGGTGAAAGGCACCAAGCTCAAAGATGAAGCGATCGCACTTTTGAGCCAAACCCCTGAAGTCACCATGCTCAAAACCGTAATTCATCAAAAGCAAGCGATCGCAGACACGAGTGGTCAGTCCGCAACCGTTTGGGATTTACCCAGTCGTCCAGCTAAAGAGTCAGGGCAAGAATATGAGCGATTGTTCAAAGAAATTTTGGCATTGTTATGAGTCCTAAAAGAAGTCGGAAACCTCTGAATGATGCTTTAGCAGAGCAGTTTATCTACGGTGAGAAGTCGCCACAGATAGTCCAAGAGCCATCACCGGAAGCCACGCCACCTGAGTCGTCTCCGGAACAAGACTCAGACACTGATAGCAAAAGCGTTACCGCACAAAGTCCAACAAGTGTGACATCAGGTGCAACGAAAAAAAACGTCAATCCGTCGCCGTTGATGAATCGGTTTCAAGCGCAACCTAGAGAAGCGACAGTACGCTTCACGGTTGATTTATCCACGTCGATGCATCGGAAGCTGTCTATTTTGGCAGCGAGGACAGGAAAGAGAAAGGCTGAAATTGTGCGGGTTCTGCTGGATGAAGCCCTAAAAAATGTAGGGGAGTAGTGCCAGGAAGAGAAGCTAGACTAGTGTTCTCAAAAAATATCTCTTTAAGGGTAATTCTACTGACTGAAGAAGCAACCCGAAAGCTGAATAGGAGATAAAAGACGACAGATAAACACGAGATAAACATAAATGTTTGACGGAAGAATCATTCGCTCCGCCGGAGTTATGGTATTGACGCTTAGCGCCTTGTTTAGCCTCAACGGGGTGACTACCTCTGTACAAGCGGCTGAAACCTTAGTGCTACGACGCTCTCAAGAGAGTGAAACAATTGGTGTGGCTGATTTGAAAACCCTGGCGGAAACTGAAGCTGCTCCACCAAATCTCGAAGATATAGCGCGGATTTTGTCTCCGAAGGAACGCCGTCAAATCACCAATGCACTTCAGGCAAAATTCAACATCAACGCTGTGGATGTTCGGAATTTCCTCAATACTCAGGTTGGTGATGAGCTTGCCACGGTGCTTGCTAGGGCTACCCCAAGAGCGGATAGGGTTGGGGTGCAAGCGATGAAAACGGCGTTAGTTTTGGGAGCAAATGCGCCTGAAGGGTTGTCTTTAATTAGCTTTATCGAAGCGTATCCGAAGCCTCGCCTTGAACTTAATTTAGATGAAGCCTTTGAGGTTGTTGAAAACTTTAATGGGGCGTTTTGGCAAACTCAGGCATTTATGGCTGCGATCACACCTCAACTTGCTCCTAGGCGTTCCCAGATTGATGTCCCGTTTGATGCTAGCCAGCCAGGACGTGCGACAGTTCAGGTGCTTTCTTTAAACCTCAATGATGCAGAACGCGATCGCGAAATTCCCCTTGATGTTTACTGGTCAACAGAAGCTTCTCCTACCAAACCACTCATTGTCTTTTCGCATGGTTTGGGTTCTGTTCGTACTGATATGCGCTACTTGGCAGAACATCTTGCCTCGCATGGCTATGTCGTCGCGGCGCTAGAACATCCAGGTAGTAATGGGACTCACATCCGGAATGCTCTAAGGTTAAAGGCTCCCCTCTTGGAAGCGGAGGAGTTCTTAAATCGCCCAAAGGATATTAGCTTTGTCCTTGATGAACTTCAGACGCTTAATCAAAATGCTAGTTCTCCACTCCAGGGTAAACTAGCAAGCGATCTCGTGATGGTGGTTGGGTATTCTTTAGGAGCGTCTACAGCTTTATCTGTTGCTGGTGCCGAACTGCAACTCACGGAGTTGAAACAGCGTTGTCCTGGGGATATTCTCGCGTTTAGTCTTGGGGAAACCGCCCAATGTTTTGCTGAGGGGCTTCCCGAAGACCGTTATCAATTACGAGATTCACGAGTGAAAGCAGCGATCGCTCTTTCTCCCACCACGTCCCTGATATTTGGCGAAACAGGCTTATCTCAAGTCGCCGTCCCTACCTTAATTGTTGCTGCATCCGCTGATAAAACGACCCCAGCTTTAACCGAACAGATTATTGGTTTTGATAAGATGCCCTCACCCAAATGGCTAGTGGGGATTGTTGGTGGTACGCATCTCAGTGTCAAAGACCCCAGCACGACGACCGACCAAGCAGGACAACTGGATACACTTTATACAGGTGGTGAAGTGGTTGGTGAACAAGCCGTTGATGTTCGTAACTACGTGAAAGCGATCGCACTTGCTATGGCAGCACAACTTATAGATGAGGCTAGCCAATACGCCATCTTTCTCACCCCGGAGTACGCCCAGTTCGCTTCTACAAAAGCGTTTCCGATTCGTCTAGTTACTGAGATTCCGCCAGAAGCTGAGGCAATTCTCCAGGATTTTCGTCAACGCCAAGCTCAAGAACCCAATTCTTCTCTGTGACACACTCTAGGCACTCGTTGCTATGCAACAGAGCGCTGGCTTCTTTTCTTAAAAGTCAATGTCGAGAAATCCGACCAATAAAGTACGGTTGTCACTACTCAAGGGGGACGAAGATTCGTTAAAGTAGTCAAGTGCCAAAGGAAAACCCTTCGACACAACGAACCTAGAAAAAATAATAGTTTGAAAGCACTAGATATATCCAATCCTCGTTAAAAGAAACTGAGTTTTGGGGTTCACCCCAAAACAAACAAAATCAAGAGGATTCCGGAAATAAAGATTTTCGGAGCCAAGCTCTTCAAGAGCAAAATGGAGAGTTTGATCCTGGCTCAGGATGAACGCTGGCGGTCTGCTTAACACATGCAAGTCGAACGGGCTCTTTAGGGAGCTAGTGGCGGACGGGTGAGTAACGCGTGAG
>NZ_JACJNU010000040.1:0-68619 GCF_014849525.1 Microcoleus sp. FACHB-SPT15
AATGCGCCTCATCTGTCAATGTCAGTCAGGGTTTGCTCACTCTTAGATACACTAAATTTATCTCTTCTTTTCTTGTTTCGCTATATATTTAGCATACTAAGTACTGAAGAACCAATCTTCTTTATTTACAGAGGGTAGTAAAGAGCTTGTGTTAGCACCAAAAATATAGCAACAACGCTCAAGTGGCTTAGCCACTTGAGCGCTGCTGGAGATTCTATTTCGATCTACGTCCATCTCTCCACTAGGAAACAAGCTTTGTAAGAAAGAAACCGCGAAGTGAACGCACTACAGAAAACTAAGTACTGAGTACACGCTTATATAGGGTAGTGACAGGGGTATCGCGTCCGCTATCTCGGAAAAGCAAAAGAAATTCTTTTATCTCCATCGATTAGCGATGGTTTACAACCTCCATGTCATTGCTTATCTGCAATGACCTACTTGAGAACCAACAATACTCTTTCATCATCTATGCCCTCGTGGGGCTTAGATCAATTTCCTAGTAGTTAGGAAACTAGCAGTAAGCGGCGATATCTTCACCACATTCATCAGCTAGATAGCACAAAGCACGGAAGCGTAAGGCAACCACTTCTTCATAAAGTGGATTCAGCTTACACATCGGCGGAATGTGAAAAAGGGTATGACCTAAGAGTTTAACGTCACGCTCAAAGGGACACTGCGCCGGGATCAGTTTGCAAAGGCGGTGTGCCAATTTGGGATTGCGGACTTCAACGTTGTCAAGCCACTGCCGTAGTGGCTGAAGCAGATCTAAGGTTTTCTTAGGTTGGAGGGGATTGGCAGAAATTGGGTTCTGTGAGGACACCCTTTGGGGATGAATCCAAGCCCAGGTTGTGTGAACTAGATTAGGTGTTGTATACTCCGATACATTCATGATTACTTTCCTGTGTCCGGAAGAAGCGAACCGCATCGCTTGTAATTAACCTACAACTGCTTAGCTATCCACACCGGATAAATCCCGGTGAATTTTTTGGCGGGCTGCCAGGAGCAATTGGCACTTCCCAGTTGCCTAGAAGAGCGAAGCTTTGTTGTTATTACAGGTATGTCGGTTCTGTATGGTCTGACCCGTTAGTAAATTGATTGGGTCACTTCACTGCTGCAATCAGCAGCTGATCTTAAAACAGGATTTATCAGGTACATTTAGTCAACAGCAGGAGTAAATGGGTGAAAATGCCTATTGATGGCAACGACTATGAATGTCAGGTTTATGAAAATTTTTAAAGTTGACCTGCTTGTTGATATGTTCTCTGAGACCACAAGAATAGTGCCTGAGTAATCTCACTGAACTTTGAGTAAAGTTTGGCGTAGTGGTTCAGTAACAACACTTAACAGCATAACTGATAACGTTTGTAAACGGCATAAGTCAAAAGACTGGCTTTGACACTGAAATGTTTCCCAATGTTAAGCCAGTCTTTTCCGAGTTAATAAGTTGTCAGCAAGGGGCATTGCCGAGACCCTACACGGTGTTGTAGTGGGTCAGTCCTATGTGGTTAGCGATGAACAGCCCTTACCCAGATTTTGATTACTGAATCAGTGTTTAGGAGGCTACCTTAGCTGTTGAGCGTCGGCGTCTACCCGTTACCTTAATGGGTGGCTCCTCCGGACTTTGCAGTAAGAAGACTAACAAGGGGCAACTCTGAAGTTCACGTCGAGCTAAACGCTGGAGGTCACGCTCAATTTGTGTTTGCAAGCCTACCCAATCAATTTCAGCTTGTTCCCCCTCAAAGGACTTAGCAAATTCTGTCCAGCGATCGCTTAATGTCCGCTCGATCGTCTTGATCACCAACTGTTGTAACAAGGACTTCTCAACTGCCGAGACAACCCCCCGTAGGTGAATTTCTGGCTTGGCAAGTAGTTTGCCCTCCCAATCCACAGCAGCTGCTACAGTCACGACACCGTCTTCTGCTAACTGTTGCCGTTCTTTTAGTACGCTGTCATGAACAACACCGCTTCTATCGACTAACTCAACTCCAGAGGGAACTTTGCCAGTAACACCAATACTATCCGGCGTTACCGACACGACATCACCGTTGTTGATAATCACCGTGTTTTCCGCAGGGATACCCATGTTCTGCGCCATCTTGGCGTGCTGAACCAGCATCCGATGTTCCCCGTGAACTGGAACGAAGAATTTCGGTCGAGTCAGGGCAAGCATTAGTTTCTGGTCTTCTTGAGAAGCGTGACCGGAAACGTGAATTCCCTTGTCGCGACCATAGACGACATTGGCTCCTTGTATCATCAGCTTGTCGATCGTATTCACTACAGCAATGGTATTGCCAGGAATTGGGTTAGCTGAGAATACCACCGTGTCGCCCTCACGGATTTTAATTTGTCGGTGTTCTTGGTTAGCAATGCGCGTCATTGCCGCCATTGGTTCTCCCTGAGAGCCTGTTGTGAGAATCAGTACCTTTTCTGGAGGTAGATTGCTAACAGCGTGTAACGGCTCAAACAAGTTGTCTGGGCACTTAATGTAACCAAGATTACGAGCATGGGCAATGACATTGAGCATCGAGCGACCAACCACCGAGACAACTCGGTTGTGTTTTTGCGCCAGTTCCAGAATCATATTCACCCGGTGAACCGATGAAGCAAATGTCGTTACCAGTAGTCGTCCGGGTGCTTGAGCGAAGACGCGATCAAGATTCGGATATACAGAGCGTTCTGATGGGGTATTTCCTGGAACTTCAGCGTTGGTGGAATCACTCAATAAGCATAGAACACCTTTTTCACCGTGTTCTGCCAGTCTTTGAAAATCAAAGAATTCACCATCTACTGGCGTGTGGTCAACTTTGAAGTCACCCGTATGAATCACGATACCAACTGGGGTGTGAAGAGCAATGGTAAAGCTATCAGAGATGGAGTGAGTATTGCGAATAAATTCGGCAACGAACGAAGTGCCAATTCGCACCATTTCACGAGGTTGTACGGTCTTCAATACCGTGCGGTCAGCCACACCTGCTTCTTCGAGCTTGCCTTGTAGCAATGCCATAGCTAGACGTGGACCATACGTGACAGGAATGTCGAACTGCTTTAGGTGGTAGGCAATCCCGCCGATATGGTCTTCGTGCCCGTGGGTGACAATCATGCCCTTGATTTTGTCACGATTATCCCGCAGATAGGTCATGTCGGGAAGGACAATGTTGACGCCATGCATTTCATCGTTGGGGAAGGCAAGTCCTGCATCTATGAGGACAATTTCGTCATTGAACTCAAAAATACAGGTGTTCTTACCGATTTCATGCAGCCCGCCGAGGGGAATAATTTTTAGGGCGGGTGTGGATTCTTTATTAGTCATTTGCCTCCTTTGAGGTTGTGTTTTCATGTGAGTAAAAGTTCCCGCTTTTGTGCGGTGGGTAAGTGTAAAGAAAGCGCAGCAGCGTTGGCAAAAGCATCAGCCTTCTCAGAATCATCAAAACTTTTTAAACCGATAATCATTCCGGCATTACGCAAAAAAGGAGATGATGGCTGAAACGTGTGCTTTATTGTTTTTTCTATCTCCTAGCTGTTAGCAACAATTAGAGAGTGCAAAACGGCTGGAAAAGGAATGATGTAGTAACTATCAAGAGTTATCCATAAGAAAGACTTGTTTGTTTTTTGGTGAAAAGTTTGTAGTAATATCTGGCTTATTTAAAGTAGAGAAAGCTCAATCAAAACATCCTCTAAACTTTTTGCAAGGTCATCTGGCAGTTCCGATAACGGTAGGCGAGGTGAGCCTACTTCCCAACCTTGTCGTTTCAGCGCTGCTTTGAGAGGGATGGGATTAGCTGTGCAAAAGAGAACTTGAAATAGGGGAAAAAGTTTTAAGTGGATGTCTGTTGCTACCTTGATTTGACCAGATTGAAAGGCTTGGATCATCTGTTGAAGCTGGTTGCCGACTAGATGACTCGCAACACTGACGACACCAGTACCTCCAACAGCCAGCATCGCTAAGGTAAAGTAGTCGTCACCTGAGTAGATAGCGAACTCCGGTGGTGTCAAGCGCCGTAGTTGGCTTGCCTGGTCAAAGTTACCCGTAGATTCTTTAAGGGCAACAATGTTCGGAATATCGGCTAAGCGGGCAACGGTCTCCGGTTGGAGATTTTGACCAGTACGACCGGGGACATTGTAGAGTATCAAGGGAAAATCAGGACAGGATTTTGCGATCGCCTGAAAATGCTGATAAAGCCCTGACTGGGGTGGCTTGTTGTAATAAGGAACGACTTGTAATGAACCATCTAATCCTAGTTTAGCGGCTTTTTGCGTCGCTGTGATCGCTTCTTCGGTAGAATTCGAGCCTGTGCCTGCAATTACCTTGGCTTTGCCTGCCACCGCTTTTTGCACCACATGAAATAACTGATACTCCTCATCCCAGCTTAGAGTCGGAGATTCACCCGTAGTGCCACAGACCACAAGAGTATCCGTGCCGTTATCAGCTAAATGAACCGCTAGCTGCTCTGCAACCTCATAATTCACGCTGCCATTTTCTGTAAATGGCGTGATCATTGCCGTCAGCACACGTCCAAAATTGCTCACCCTCTTTTCATTCCTCCTTGGCTTTTTTGGTATTGCTGCCGTTCTTTAGAGCCTATCCGAAAAGTCATGATGGTGACACTCAACCATTTATGTTCATCTATATGCTTCTTGGGTTTCAAGTTTACTTAAATCACTTCTCACTTAATAAGCAACCGTTGCCGTTGCTGCCATCGGTTTTAGCCAGTTTCGGGCAACTAGCAACTCGGCAATTTGCACCGCATTCAATGCAGCACCTTTACGAATCTGGTCTCCACAAAGCCAAAGTTCTAGACCGCAGGGATGAGAAAGGTCTTGACGAATCCGACCTACCAGTACTTCATCACGACCTGTTGCATCAATTGGCATTGGAAAATAATTTGCCTTCCAGTCTTCCACCAGTCGAACTCCAGGAGCATTAGCTAATATTTCTCGTGCCTGTGCTACTGGCATGGGCTGCCCAAATTCTAGGTTAATCGCTTCTGAGTGAGCACGTAGTACAGGAACCCGTACACAAGTTGTGCTGATTCTTAGCTGAGGCGCATTAAAAATTTTGCGCGTCTCATTGACCATCTTCATTTCTTCCTCACAGTACCCCTGATCATTCAGGGGTGAATTGTGGGGGAAGAGGTTAAAGGCTAAAGGATAAGGAAAGCACTCTGTAGGCGGGGTTTCACCCTTTAAAATCGCCTCCGCTTGCGCTTTGACTTCCTCCATCGCCCTCATGCCAGCACCACTAGCCGATTGGTAGGTTGCCGCAACAATTCGTTGCACTGGCTGTACCTGATGTAGGGGCCAAACCGCCATTGCCATCAAAATTGTCGTGCAATTGGGATTGGCGATAATTCCTTGATGGGTTGCTGCTGCCTCAGGATTCACCTCAGGAATGACCAGAGGCACTTTTGGGTCAAGACGAAAGGCACTGGAGTTGTCGATGACAACTGCACCCTTTTCGGCAGCTTTGGGGGCAAATGCTTTTGAGGTTGCTCCTCCAGCTGAGGCTAAGACTAAATCAACATTATCAAACGAATGGTCTGATACCGCTTCCACTGGCAGATTTTCGCCTTGGAAGGCGATTGTACGCCCAGCTGAGCGGGGTGATGCCAAAAGCTTCAAATCGGCAAGGGGGAAGTTGCGGCTATGCAGTAATTCCAATAACTCTGTACCTACCGCACCCGTTGCACCTAAGATGGCAACACGAATTTGAAAAGACAAATTTATTTCCTCCACCAAATCAAATCAAGAGATACTTTCAACACTGGCTTGAAGAGCCGATAAAAGTTGTTAATTTTTTTTAAGCTTATTAGTTACTCTTCCGTGAGTTTGGACGTTTGGTTTGCCTGAGTGCAGCGATATCCTAAAAACACCTGAAATTCTGAGTTCTCGAAGGGTAGGATATACGCTCTACGATCGCAAACGCTCGCCACGCGCTCCTAATGTACTATCATCAGATACGGAAACCACAAGGACAGCCAAGAGGGTTGTCTCCAAGGCGACCACAAGGGAAAAACTGCTAGATGCTTATACTTACTGGTTGCAAAACCTAGGATATCACGAGAGGCCGACATTCATCCCTCGAAATGCCCCTCTTAAATCAGGCATCTGTTGAATTATCCGTCCCGAATCATTGAAACGAAGAATCTATTTAAGTTGTCTGACACCAAAGCATCAATGAAAGTTACTCAGGAAAGACTGCCGAAGAGCCAGCTCGGTCTGGAAATTGAAATTCCCGCCGAAACGACCAAAAAAGCCTACGAAAAGGTCGTGCAAAACCTCGCCCGCTCTGCCAACATTCCTGGGTTTCGTAAAGGGAAGGTACCGCGCCAGATTTTGCTTCAGCGGATGGGTCCACAACGAATCAAGGAAGCGGCTCTCGAAGATTTAGTTCAAGATGGTCTCAAGCAAGCGATCGAGCAAGAATCGATTAAAGCGCTGGGGAACTACAAGCTAATCTCCACCTATGAAGAATTGACTAGCCAATTTCAACCGGGAGAACCGCTGACGTTCTCGGCATCGGTTGATGTTCCGCCGGAAGTTCATTTAGGTGATTACAACGGTTTAAGTGTTCAAGCCGAGGAATCCCAGCCTGACCCAGAGTCTGTTGATAAGTTTTTAGAACAGCGCCGTACTGAGCAAGCGACCCTTATCCCTGTAGAATCTCGTCCGGCACAGATGGGAGATGTAGCCGTCGTCGATTATGCCGGTCGATTAACGGGTGAAGGCGAAGAATCAACGGAAATCCAAGGAGGACAGGCAACTGATTTTCAAATTGAACTAGGGGAAGGACAGTTTATTGAGGACATCGTTAAGGGGATTGTCGGGATGAATCCCGGAGAAACAAAAGAAGTCCCTGTGTCATTTCCTGACGATTATCCGCGAGAAGATTTGGCAGGCAACTCCGGGGTTTTCAGCGTCACCCTTAAGGAACTCAAAGAAAAAGAATTGCCAGAGTTAGATGACGACTTTGCTCAAGAAGTCAGTGAAGTGGAAACAATGGCTGAGTTACGGGAATCCCTAGAAAAGCAATTTCGGGAAAAAGCCGAGGAAGAAACAGCCGCAAGTAAAGAGCAAGCGCTAGTAGAAGCACTGCTGGAGAAGGTTGAAATTGACCTTCCCGAAACAATGATTGAGCGGGAAATCGAGACGGTTTTGACGCAAACAGCGATGCAGATGGAAAGCTATGGGATGGATATCCGTAAGCTATTCACCGCTGAAATGCTGCCACAGCTCAAAGAGCGATCGCGTCCTGATGCAATTCTGCGACTTCGGCAGTCTTTGGCACTCCAGGAAGTTGCCAAGCGCGAATCTCTCACCCCCGAACCGGAGGAGATTGAAGCCAAAGTTAAAGAATTGATGGAGCAGTTTGCTGGGCAAAGTGTTGATCCAACGCGGGTGCGTGAAGTAGTTGAGTCGGATTTACTCAAAGAGAAAGCGATTAAATGGCTCGAAGAACACGCGACTATTGAACTGGTACCCAAAGGTTCCTTAACAACTGAAGCGGCCGAAGCAATCGAAGAAGCTAAAGAAACAGAAGCAGAAGCAACTTCCCAAGAGGAGGTTGATGCCTCTACTCAAACCATTGACGTAGAAGCAGAGTCAACCCCAGAGGAATAAGGAGTATTGAACTAGTCTTAACACTCAGTTCAGTTTTTGTTGTTGATCGATGTAGGGGGTGAGTCGTGACTTAAAGAAGACTCACCCCACACCTTTTTCGGTAACCCGGAAAGTTAGTCCTTATGCAGTTGAGGCATAATGGTCACTAGAAGAATGGTTGGTGCCTTGAGCTAAGCTATCTTTTGGGAAGTTATCCTGTGAGTAGGCTTGTATGGCACCACAGTCAACTATGATGCCTTAACGTTTGTTTTATGCTGCAATCCCAGTCCTCTGACTACCAATTCACCAGCTTGAGTTCCCCGGAGATTTACTCCGTCATTCCCAGCAACATCGTCCCGATGGTTGTAGAGCAGTCTGGTCTGGGTGAACGGGCTTTTGATATCTACTCACGGCTTTTACGAGAGCGTATTGTCTTTTTAGGAACACCCGTAGACGACACTGTTGCTGACTCAATTGTTGCCCAACTGCTGTTTTTAGACGCTGAAGACCCAGAAAAGGATGTCCAACTCTACATCAATTCTCCAGGTGGTTCTGTAACAGCGGGTATGGCGATTTATGACACCATGCAGCAGATTCGTCCGGATATTGTTACTATATGCTTTGGTTTAGCCGCTAGCATGGGAGCGTTTCTCCTTGCAGGCGGAGCTGCTGGTAAGCGTATGGCACTACCCAGTTCCCGGATTATGATTCACCAGCCCCTTGGTGGTGCCCAAGGGCAGGCTGTTGATATTGAAATCCAAGCCAAAGAAATTCTCTACCATAAACGGACGCTGAACAATCTACTCGCTCATCACACAGGTCAACCCATCGAAAAAATCGAAGCGGATACTGAGCGTGACTTTTTCATGTCAGCGGCGGAAGCACAAAGCTATGGTCTGATTGATCAGGTCATCACCAGGCAGAACCTTCCTTCCTCGGAAGCAGCTGTCACTCCTATCAAGTAAGAGGCTTCTTATGTCTAAATACGACTCCCATCTAAAATGTTCGTTTTGCGGCAAGTCTCAAGAGCAGGTACGCAAGTTGATTGCCGGACCGGGAGTCTACATCTGTGATGAGTGCGTTGACCTGTGTAACGAAATTTTAGATGAGGAGTTGCTTGATTCGAGTACGCCAACTCCTCAGCCAGTTCCCCCTAAAGAACCGCCTCAAAAGCGTCGGACTCGTGCTTCTGGTCTTTCATTAACTCAGATTCCCAAGCCGAGAGAACTGAAAAAGTATCTCGATGAGCATGTGATTGGTCAGGACGAAGCTAAAAAAGTTCTCTCGGTTGCCGTTTACAATCACTACAAGCGTCTGAGTTTTGTCCAGTCGAAGAACCATAACCATGGCAAAGCAGCTACGGAGGATGGTATTGAGCTGCAAAAGTCGAACATTCTCCTGATGGGCCCTACGGGTTGTGGGAAAACGCTGCTGGCTCAAACGTTAGCGAGTGTCTTGGATGTGCCCTTTGCTGTGGCAGACGCGACAACGCTGACAGAAGCAGGATATGTCGGGGAAGATGTTGAAAATATCTTACTGCGACTGTTGCAAGTGGCAGATCTGGATGTAGAGGAAGCCCAACGAGGGATTATCTACATTGACGAAATTGACAAGATTGCCCGTAAGAGTGAAAACCCCTCAATTACCAGGGATGTCTCTGGTGAGGGTGTTCAGCAAGCCTTGCTGAAGATGCTAGAAGGGACGATCGCAAATGTCCCCCCGCAAGGTGGACGTAAGCATCCTTATCAAGACTGTATTCAGATTGACACAAGCAATATCTTGTTTATTTGCGGTGGCGCATTCGTTGGTCTGGATAAGGTAGTAGAGCAGCGTATTGGTAAGCGCTCTATGGGCTTTGTTCAGCCAGGGGAAGGTCAGTCGAAGGAAAAGCGGGCAGCGGATGTTCTGCGGCATTTAGAACCGGATGATTTGGTCAAATTTGGTATGATTCCGGAGTTTATCGGGCGTGTACCAATGGTTGCTGTGGTTGACCCGCTGGACGAAGAAGCATTGATGGAGATTTTGACGGAACCCCGCAACGCACTAGTGAAGCAGTATCAGAAACTGCTGAAGATGGACAGTGTGCAGTTGGATTTCAAGCCAGACGCAATTCGTGCGATCGCGCAAGAAGCCTATCGCCGTAAAACTGGAGCGAGAGCATTACGTGGCATAGTCGAAGAATTGATGCTGGATGTAATGTATGAGCTACCTTCTCGTAAGGATGTCACCCGTTGCACCGTTACACGGGAGATGGTAGAGAAGCGCTCAACTGCTGAATTGTTGGTACATCCCTCTTCCCTACCCAAACCAGAATCGGCGTAGTTGTTATTTGCTGTTAGTTGTTAGTTGTTAATTTTTGATAGTTGTGATTGGTTGTTGGTTATTAGTTTTTGATCAATAATCACAAATACAAATAACAAACAACCCATAACAAACAACAAACAATGCCTCTAATTAACGTTCGCGGTGTCGAACATCACTACGAATGGATTCGTCAATCAACAACCTCTGAACAAAAGCCAGTGATGGTTTTTGTTCATGGCTGGGGGGGTTCGTCCCGCTATTGGGAAAGTACAGCTAATGCCCTGTCTGATACATTTGATTGCTTACTTTATGATTTGCGAGGGTTTGGGCGATCGCTTTTACCCGAAACGTCGATAGAGTTACTCTACGAAATGGAGGAGTATGCCGAAGATTTGGCAGTGTTGTTAGATGCTCTAGAACTCAAGCGAGTTTATCTCAATGCTCACTCAATGGGCGCTTCTGCGGCGGCGCTGTTCCTCAATCGCTATCCAGAGCGAGTAGAACGGGCAATTTTGACTTGTAGTGGTGTTTTTGAATACGAAGAGAAATCCTTTACCGCTTTCCATAAAATTGGCGGTTACGTTGTGAAGTTTCGTCCTCGCTGGTTCCTGCACGTTCCCTTTGCTGGTTCATTGTTCATGGCGCGATTTTTGCACCGTCCGTTACCTTCAGCAATCAGTCGTGCATTTTTGGAAGATTACCTTGCAGCAGATTACACAGCCGCTTTGGGAACAATGTTGACATCAGTGAGTAAGTATGCGGCTGAAGTAATGCCTCAAGAATTTGCTCGGCTTAGTGTACCGACACTTTTGATTTCTGGTGAGTACGACAAGATTATTCCGGCAGAGTTAGGGCGACGAGCGGCAGAGTTGAGTGAAAAAATTGAGTATTTTGAGATTTCAGAGACAGCTCACTTTCCGATGTTAGAGAAACCAGAGGTTTACCTGGAAAAGGTACGAGAGTTTTTAGGTATAGTCTCTCCAGCTACAGCTTAAGCAATTGCAATTTTTTCTTCCAGTGCAGCAGCACAGCGGTATCTGAAAATAATAAAACCCCCAGCCTGTAAAAACTGGGGGTAGTATCAGGGTGCATCTACTAAATCTTTATTCCCAACGGTAGAGGCTACTTTCCGGATAAATTTTTAACTTTCTTCTGATAGTGGTGCTATGTAACGCTTACAGAACTCCAACGCTACTGAAAAGTCGCTAGTTTGCTGTGGATAGTCAATTGCTGGACGAGCAATAATGATTAACGGGATGCCTAATTCAGCCGCAACAATTCGCTTAGTCTCTTCTCCCCCAGCTTTACCAGACGCTTTTGTTATAACAAGTGAGATATCCCACTGCTGCCAAAGTGCTTTTTCTAACTCAGCCGTTATGGGAGGACGCACAGCAATGATTCGATCTGGGCTAAATCCTGATGCGATCGCAGTTTCGAGAGACGTTACGGCTGGTAAAATCCGGGCAAATAATGTTGCTTTATCTTGCCAGTTTTGAAATAAAGGTAAAGCTTTATAGCCAACGGTAAGTAACACCCGTTGCTGGTAAAGATAATCACCTGCTACAAGTGCCTCAAAGCTATTCAACGAAATTACTGGAAAGGACTCAGTTGGCTTGTCAACAGCTAAGCGCTCAAAGCGTAAATAGGGGATTTGCTGTTTAGCCGCTACCCTCATCGCCATCTTAGAAATTTCCACGGCATAAGGATGGGAAGCATCGAGAATAGCAGCAATTTGCTGTTCCTGCAAAAATTGCTCTAGCTGATTAGTATCTAAACGCCCTACCCAAACTTGCAACACAGGAGTTTTGGGATAAAGAAATTGAGCAGCTTCTGTTGTCACAGTTATCGTGCAAGGTCGGCTCACCGCTGCGATCGCAGCCGCCAACTCAGCACTCTCAGTCGTACCACCAATCAGCCAGAGACGTTCACTAATCAACAATTATCCAGTAGTACTTAACCCTTCAAAGCTCTATTAAAGTTTTTGCGATAGGACGGATTCATCACAATCAAAGCCGGCCACAGCAGAGACAAGCGAATCCGGTTAGGCAAACTTCGGCTGAAGTTAGTCCGCTCAAAACCCTTCCAAAACTTCCATGCACCGTAGCCATAAATCCCCAACAAAGCCAAAATAATTATTGCTTTCATCTAAATCAACTCCATGACAACTGACTAAGTTAACGCCGTCCAAGCTTTTCTTTGAGTCAATTTCCGCACGTATCAATAAAACTACCTTGCTGTAGGCGCTTCGGGTTCCTCAAAAGTGAAATCAAACATTCGCCTAGCGTGGGGGAGTCTACGGAATTGATTCCAAAGACAGGTCAAAGTAGCATTGATCCAGTTTCTAGTCTATCCATTCCATTGCCCAGTTGTGGAGGGAAAGACCTTCTGAACTCCTAAACTCCTTCGTTCTCCCCTCCTTTCTAATTCATTGATAAAACTTGCCTGTGACAAAGAAAAGCGCGATCTTCAGAGTAAGTCGCGTCTTGTGGAGGATATCGTAAGTTTTACCATCATAAGAGACTATTAAATACAAGCGGAATGTAAATCATTACGACATAACACCGTAGAGCGCCCAAAATAGGAGGACTTATGCGAGCAGTGCTGATGGCCGGCGGTTCGGGAACACGTCTCAGGCCGCTGACCTGTGATCTTCCCAAACCGATGGTTCCGATTCTCAATCGACCCATCGCTGAACACATTATCAACCTACTCAAGCGACATCAGATTACAGAGGTGGTAGCGACACTGCACTATCTCCCAGATGTCATGCGAGACTACTTCCAAGACGGTAGTGACTTTGGTGTACAAATGACTTACGCCGTTGAGGAAGACCAGCCTCTAGGTACTGCCGGATGCGTAAAAAACATTGCTGAATTACTAGATGACACATTTTTAGTAATTAGTGGCGACAGTATCACCGACTTTGATCTGAGTGCTGCCATTGAATTTCATAAAAGTAATAAATCAAAAGCAACATTAGTGTTGACTCGTGTTCCCAATCCTGTTGAGTTTGGCGTCGTCATCACGGATGAACAAATGCGGATTCGACGGTTCTTAGAAAAACCGTCTACGAGCGAAATTTTTTCAGATACGGTTAATACTGGAATTTACATTCTGGAACCTTCTGTCCTAGACTATCTTCCGGTCAATACGGAAAGTGACTTCTCGAAAGATTTGTTTCCCTTGTTGCTGGAAAAAGATGAGCCAATGTACGGCTATATTGCTGAAGGGTATTGGTGTGATGTTGGTCATCTGGATGCTTACCGTGAAGCGCAGTACGATGCATTACAGCAAAAGGTAAAGCTAGATTATGCTTACAATGAGCATAAGCCGGGGTTATGGATTGGTCAGAATACATTCGTTGACCCGACGGCTAGGATTCAAACTCCAGCGCTAATTGGCAGCAACTGTCGGATTGGCGCACGGGTCACGATTGAGGCAGGAACAGTCATTGGTGATAACGTCACTATCGCCACTGACGCTGACTTGAAGCGTCCAATTCTTTGGAATGGTGCCATCATTGGCGAGGAAGCTCATCTCCGTGCTTGCGTGATTTGCCGGGGTACTCGTGTAGACCGTCGCGCTCATGTGTTGGAGGGTGCTGTTGTTGGTCCTCTATCAACTGTTGGGGAAGAAGCACAAGTTAGCCCTTATGTGCGGGTTTGGCCGAGTAAGAGGATTGAATCTGGGGCAACGCTAAATATTAACTTAATTTGGGGCAATACAGCACAACGCAATCTCTTCGGTCAACGGGGTGTTCAAGGATTAGCGAACATTGATATTACCCCAGAATTTGCTGTGAAGTTGGGAGCTGCCTATGGTTCTACCTTAAAATCCGGTTCCCAAGTAGCAATATCCCGTGACCAACGGAGTATATCCCGGATGGTTTCACGGGCTTTAATTGCGGGTTTGATGTCTGTGGGTGTCAATGTCCAGAACTTGGAGGCGACAGCCATTCCGATTACTCGCATGATTATCCCAACGCTTTCTGTAGCTGGTGGAATTCATGTGCGAGTGCATCCCGATCGCCCTGATTACATTCTCATCGAAATCTTTGACGCCAAGGGAATCAATATCTCTAAAGGGCAAGAGAAGAAGATTGAAGGGGCGTATTTTAAGGAAGACTTGCGGCGATCGCAAATTCATGAAATTGGCAATGTTACTTACCCCAGCCAAGTCATGGACCTCTACAGCACAGGCTTTGAGAAGAGTTTAAATATAGAGGCAATTCGTCACAGTAGCTCCAAGGTCGTAATTGACTATGGTTACTCGGTTTCCGGTGCTATTCTCCCGATACTACTGGCAAAGTTTGGTTGTGATGCCGTTGTCCTCAATGCCAGTCTGAACCAAATGTCACTCTCGGCAGTTGAACGAGAAGGATTGCTGACTCAGTTAGGTCATGTAGTCGAGGCACTGAGAGCGAATTTTGGTGTCCAAGTATCAGCGAATGGAGAACAGCTAATTTTAGTGGATGAATCGGGAATGCCAGTACGAGGTGAGATGTTAACGGCGCTGATGGTGAGCGTAATGTTGACGGCTCATCCCAGAGGGACTGTAATCGTACCTGTACACGCATCAAGTGCAGTGGAGCAAATTGCGCGGCGTCATGATGGTCGAGTGATTCGGACGAAAGCAAATCCTACAGCACTGATGGAGGCATCTCAGGCTAATCCCAATGTTATTTTGGGAGGAAGTGGGGACATGGGCTTTATTTTCCCGCAACTCCATCCCGGCTTTGATGCGATGTTCTGTATCGCCAAGTTGATTGAGATGCTGACGGTGCAAGAGCGATCGCTAGCTCAAATTCGCACAGAACTGCCTCGCGTTTCCCACAAAACTTATACGGTTCGCTGCCCTTGGACGGTGAAGGGGGCATTAATGCGTTATCTCGTAGAAACCCATTCCAATGAAAATCTAGAACTGATTGATGGAGTGAAGATTGTCAACCATCTCAATGATAGTTGGGTGTTGATTTTGCCGGATGCTGGAGAGCCTCTGGTACATATCTTTGCCAATAGTGATGATAGGGAGTGGGCAGATAACACCTTGAGGAAGTATCGCAGCTACGTTCAAGAGTTTGTTGAACAAGAAGAGGGGACAGAAGCCCCCAAAGCGGAAGCTCTATTATAAAATCCGCTGTGCCTTCCGGAGCCTAAGTTACTGGCATTCAGTTGAAGATTTGTCGCACAACTGAGACGGCTCTCCCGATCGCTAGACCGACGGCTTTGGTACACTTGTTCTATCATGGATGAGGAGGACGCTGAACATTGGGCGGACTCCTTTATCCTTTTTTTGCCTATTATTGGGATAAATTGCTAAGCTGTCCGCTAATAGCAACGATTGCACAGTAACAATCGCTACTGAAGTAGGCACAAGAACAGGCTGATTACTAAAAGCGCCAGGAGACTTGAACTATGAACACCTGTATCTTAATGGCACAGATCATTCAAGATCCAGAACTTCGTTATACCTCTGATAATCAAACTCCCATTGCCCAGATGCTGGTTCAGTTTCCTGGACAAAGAGCAGAAGATCCTCCAGCCACTTTAAAAATAGTAGGTTGGGGTAACTTTGCGAGTGAAATTAAAGAAAATTATTCAGTAGGCGATCGCGTAATCATTGAAGGTCGCCTTAACATGAATACAATTGACCGACCAGAGGGGTTTAAGGAAAAACGTGCTGAACTCACTGCGTCTCGGATTCACAAACTAGGCGCTGACACTAGCTTTGAGCCACATGTGGCAGTACCAGCAACATCGTCTTATGAGGCTCCAGCCCCCACCTCTCTCCCAAAATCTAACAATGTTGTTGTACCAATGAGGTCACCTCGGCAATCAGCACCGATGTCCGATAGGAGTGATTTTGAAGCCGATTATGACTCTGAGCCAATGTTTGAACCCGCTACAGTGAAGACTGCTCCTGTTGGTAATGCAGATAGCCAAAAAGATTTGGATGATATTCCCTTCTAGCTATAGCTATCAGCAGTCAGCTATCAGCGGTCAGCTTTGGGTCAAATCGGCTCTAGTTAAGGAACGCTCTTCTCCCCTTAATTTCCTAACATTCGTGGCTACTGCTATAACTGCACAGGCAACATTGCCTTAGGAAAAGAACCGAATCTTACTACCTTGCCAATCCTGCTGAGACTATTCAGTGGGAAATTTGTCTTGGGTACAACGGCAATAGAAGGGCGTGACACTTTTGCGATCGCACCTGGCTAAACTTTACATCTAGATAAGCCAGGATTGCCCCTTAATATGATTGCAAAAAGTTATAAATTCAATTAATTTTATTTATAACCGTTCCTCCTACAAAAAATAGGTCGTGTTTCAACTTCTTTATCCACTGGTTCATAGCCTCCAGCCATTTCTAGTGCCTCTGTGCTTCTGCCTAACCTGGGGGTTAATCATTCTCTTCTTCTTGACAGTCTTGTCAGCCGTTCAAGAAGGTGTAGTGGCTGCCAAACGCTTGCATCAAATCCCTTGCACTGATTGTCAGTTCTTCACTAACGACCATCGCCTTAAATGTACGGTGCATCCCTCCGATGCCAATACTGAGGCAGCAATTTACTGTTCAGACTATTGTTCCAGAAATAGAAATAATCAGGCGAGTGCCACTTAGGCTGTAGCCTAGCTTATGTGGTTATCAGGGCTAACAGGTTATGCTGGTTCAAAAGCTAAATGCTTGTGTAGAGTTCATTGCGGGGGATGGTACGCAACTCAGAGAGTTGTTGCACCCAGATAAGCAACCACTAGAGTTGCGTTATAGCTTGGCACACGCAACCGTCCCTGTGGGGCAAACTTCGGCACCGCACTCATTAACAACGTCTGAGGTTTACTACATCCTCACTGGCACAGGTGAGATGTATATTGATGATGAAATTCAGAAAGTGGAACCGGGAGATGCGGTGTACATCCCCCCAAATGCCAAGCAGTTTATCCGTAATTCTGGAGTAGAACCCTTAGTATTCATCTGCATTGTTGATCCAGCTTGGCGAGAGGAAGACGAGACAGTTTACCAGATGTAACTGCTGCTAAATTTGAAAGCTTAAAACAACAACAGCACTCAATCTAGACCTACCGATTGATTTCCTCTTTTGAGCAATTTAACGCGGAGTTGCAATGAACTAACCCGTTCAATTGTATTGCTCCCAGTTTTCTAGCTGAGGAAATATCAGTTTTCCAGTTGAGCGCTGATGTTGTTGTTTAATGAGACAGATGTTAGATAAAACAGCGGTTTTTTACCTCTTTTCTTGAATGTGAACTTCGCTGTGGTTTCTGTCAGAGAAGCTTTGTAGCTTCAATTACTAATGTACCGACTCTCTCTTCTAGATACAAGCAAATGAAATGTAAGTTTACTTTTTGAGGATAACTACTATTAACATTGCAAAATAAAGTTAAGTGAGAATTGGGTGTTAGGGAATTGTTCCTAATCTAGTTTTATGGTAGATTTTTAAATATCAATAATACAAAAAAACTGAAAACTTCTTCAACAGTAGGAATAGCGCCTACCACGATTGTGTCGCTTTCTTGAGCCGTGCCTTCATGTTTTTCCGATCGCGCTGCCGATCTGATAACCTAAAAGCGTATTAAATATTCTTGAATGAGAGTCAGCTAGTGAAGCGGCGTGAGTGGATAGAGTTACGAGAGCTTTTTGGCAAAGAGGCAGTAGACGAAGTGCTTGCCAATCAGCAACACTATGAGGAATGGGCATTTAATCACTCTAAAGAAGTCTCCAAAGCCGCTCGACTTCTATCTGAACTGAGTAACGATACTCAGGCTGCGGTGCTGTTTGTAAAGCAACTAGATGCTGCATTGAAAGGCGCTTTGATAGTTACAATGCTTCGGTATTACACAACTCGCTAAATTACTTGGTTTTCAGGGAAACGAGTTTCGGTAACGGCTGGACATTACGCTAAATCTTTCCCGTAACCATATACAGCAAGAAAAAGGGGAGTAAGAGCCACCTCTTTACCCCCCTTAGCCGCAAGACTTAGAAAACTAGAATTTCAATAATCCCTGTTACGACAGACGCAACTAGAGCGATCGCTTTTATACTCCTGCATCTCTAAACTAGAACTCACAGCCGTGTCTTCTTATCAATAAGACAGCACTGACTGATTACATCAAGCCGATTTGTTGCAGAATGTTTTGCCCTGTAATCCACTCAGTCGCTAAACCAATCACGAAGCCTAGCATCGCCAAACGACCATTCCAGGTTTCAGCAAAAGGAGTAAAACCAAACTTAGGCTTTTGTTCTTGCATTACTGTAAATTTAGGAATCCTTCTCTGTAATAAAATTTAACCTCATTTTAAATAAAAAGCAACATTTATTTAGATTCACTTCGAGATAAATCTGGTAGGAGAAATGCGATCGCTTCCAGAACCATCGTGCTGCTGAGTAGCACCATTGAACAAGAAGAACACAGGAGTTCAGGAGAGCATTGCGCCTCCTTGCAAAAAGGCAAAGTCTCTCGCGCCACTTCCAATCTCAACAACTACCCTGGAAATAAGTCGCAATATACCAATTTTTGCCATGAAACCCTTGCGTTTCCTGACACTCCTGCTTCTCCTGAGTGCCGCTACTGCCTGTAGCTTACCTAATCGCTCAATCGTAGAACCCACCTCATCACAGGCACAACAATCTCCCTCTGAGGAATCCCCTCAAACGGCACAGCAACCCACTGAAACACCTACCCAGCCCAAACAGCAAACTGCTGTCCCAACAAAAAACCGTGTTCGTACACAGCCACTAACGCCTCAACCGATTCAAATTACTCTCGACAATTTACCGGAACCCTTCGCTACCAATAGCGCCTCCAAGTCACCCAACGTCATCGACATACCGCAAAACCCAACCCTGAAGGCACCAGTAGGTTTCCAAGTTAACGTCTATGCTGACGGTTTGGATGCTCCACGCTGGCTTGCCTTGACACCCAGTGGTGATGTACTGGTAACCGAAACCAGGGCAAACCGCATTCGTCTCCTGCGCGACACCAACGGTGATGGCGTTGCCGATGTCAACAAAACCTTTGCTACCGCGCAAAATGGTGTAGACATTCCCTTTGGTATGACCTTTGCGGGTAACTCCTTCTTTCTCGCTAATACGGGTGAAGTGCGCCGCTACCGCTATACTTCAGGTCAACAGCAACTCAATGGCGGAGGGCAAAAAATTGCTGACCTCACCCCTGGTGGATATAACCAGCACTGGACACGTAACGTAGTCGCCGCACCCGATGGCACAAAGCTCTACGTCACGGTTGGTTCACGCTCAAATGTTGATGAAGAACCACTGCCTCGTGCCTCTGTACAGGTTATGAACCTGGATGGTTCCAACCAACAAACTTTCGCTTACGGTTTACGCAATCCAGTCGGACTGGACTTTCACCCCACTACAGGCGAACTCTATGCCACGGTTAATGAACGAGATGGTTTGGGTGATGACTTGGTACCCGATTACTTCACCCGCGTACAACAGGGGGGATTTTACGGCTGGCCCTATGCCTACCTGACACCAAATCGTATCGACCCACGTCAAGTAACTAACGGGCAAAGCAAACGTCCTGACTTGGTAGCCCAAACCACAACTCCCGATGTCCTGTTCCAAGCTCACTCAGCCGCTTTGGGATTACAGTTTTATGATGGACAAACCTTTCCTGAAAGATATCGTAATGGTGCCTTTGTAGCCTTTCGTGGCTCGTGGAACCGCGACCAAGGCACTGGGTACAAAGTAGTGTTTGTTCCCTTTGATGCCTCTGGACAGCCTCAAGGCTATTACGAAGACTTCCTGACTGGGTTTCTCCTCGATCCTTCTGGACCAACAACTTGGGGCCGCCCAGTTGGGTTACTAGTACTACCTGATGGCAGCCTGTTATTGACTGAAGAAGCGAATAACCGCATTTACCGCATTCAGTATCGTGGATGATTAGTTGTTGGTGGTTGGTTGTTAGTTGTTAGACACCATGAGACAAAAGCTCACAAACGTTGGGATGAAAATTTTTCTTACGCCTTCTGCCTTCTGCCCTCTGCCTTCTGCCTTCTTTTCAACGTTCACCTTAGTCAAGGGGATAAAGGGGGGGTTAGCCTATGGTGTCTTAGGTTTTGTGTCTACCTGCTTAATTAGCCAAGGGTTTGCCACCACTGCTAATGCTGCCAATCCCAAACATCTTGAACAACTACTGAATACTAAGGCTTGTCCTAAGTGTGATTTGAGGGACGCCCAGCTTAGTGATGTTAATCTCCTGGAAGCAGACCTAAGTGGTGCGAACCTAGATGGGGCAAATCTTCGAGGAGCAAACCTCGCTGGTGCTAATCTCAGCGGTGCTAAGTTAATCGGTGTCCAGCTAACGGAAGCTAACCTTCAAGGTGCCAATTTGAGGCAGGCAAAGTTAGGGCTAAAAGAAGAGGACTCTGAGGAAATTGTTGCTGATTTGCGAGAAGCTAACCTTCAAGGGGCTAACTTATCGGCGGCTGACCTTACAGGTGCGCTGTTGACTAATGCTAACCTTGCCCAAGCCCAACTCGATTATGCGACTCTGGCAGCGGCGGACTTGAGCGAGGTTGACTTGACTGGTTCTAACCTGGCAGGTGCGAATCTCTCTGAGGCAAATTTACAAAATGCACAACTGAAGATTGCTAAACTCAGCGGGGCAAATCTGAGTTACACCTTGCTCAATGGGGCAAATCTGGATACAGCAAATGCTGATAGTGTGAACTTGAGCGGTGCTGATTTAGAGGGAGCTTCTTTAAATGAAGCTGACTTGAATGCGGCAATCCTCACTGAGGCATCACTGGTGAATGTGAGTTTAATTGCTGCTAATCTCCAGAGAGCGAATTTGAGTAGTGCTACGCTTACCGGGGCGACGTTGAAGGGTGCGGGTCTGAACCGTGCTAATCTGAGTGCGGCAAATCTAGAGCGTGCTGATTTGACAAATGCCAAACTTGCGATCGCAAACCTCACAAATGCCCAACTCACAGCAGCTAAACTTCAGTTTGCTTACCTACACAGTGCTAATCTTACCAATGCCAACTTGACTGGTGTTGACTTACGGTCAGCTCAACTGCGTTCTGCTGACTTAACGAAGGCTATCTTGGTAGGAGCAACCCTAGAACGCGCCGGTCTTATCAGTGCCCAGTTGACGGGGGCAAACCTAACTTACTCCAACTTAACCCTGTGCGACTTAAGGGGGGCAAACTTGACGGATGCTAATCTGAGTTTTGCCAATCTAAATCAAGCGGACTTGGAGCTTGCTTCAGTGGTTAATGCCAATCTGAGTGGTGCTAATCTGAGTGAGGCAAAACTCAAAGGTGTTATTGGACTCAACCGATACTAGTCGCCTAGTCAGTCAGTGTATGTATAAGCTGCAAGCCGTCCTATCTTGTTTGCTTCAACTTGAAAGAGTCGAAGATGCCGGATAGCGTAAGCTACAGCTAGAAGAATGGAGTGGAGTTAGGCAGTAGATAGCAACGGGGCAAAAATCTGTGAGACTATAGCCAGATATCCTCCACTGATTGTCAAGAGCGTCAAATGACACTTGAGATAATCTACTCTATCGTGCCGTGCCAAGGTCACTTCCCTTTGCTCACAAAAAGCATCTCCATTTATGCAACTGCAAAATTCTCTGCGTCGAACTAAGATTGTTGCCACGATTGGCCCTGCCACCAGTCGCCCAGACGTTCTGAAAGCGCTGATCAAAGCAGGTGCCACTACTTTACGACTCAATTTTTCTCACGGCACTCATGAAGACCACCAGCGCAGTATTCGCCTGATACGCCAAACTGCATTTGAACTCAATCAGCCAGTTGGGATTTTACAAGACTTACAAGGACCGAAAATTCGCCTAGGCAAGTTTGAGGACGGCCCGATTGTTCTCAATAAAGGCGATCGCTATACCTTAACAAGCGAATTCATGCTTGGTAACCAAGAAATGAGTTGCGTTACCTACGAACCACTAGCGGATGAAGTGCCAGCCGGAGCAACAATTCTTCTGGATGACGGCAAAGTCGAAATGTACGTCGAAGAAGTAGACAAAGTTAAACGTGCTTTGCACTGTCGCGTCGTCGTCGCTGGCACCCTTTCCAATAACAAAGGCGTGAACTTCCCCGGTGTCTACCTATCGATTAAGGCGATGACCGATAAAGACCGGCAGGATTTAATGTTCGGTCTGGATCAAGGGGTTGACTGGGTGGCCTTAAGCTTTGTCCGTAACCCCCAAGATGTCTTAGAAATCAAAGAACTGATTGCCAGTGCCGGGAAACAGGTACCCGTGATTGCCAAGATCGAAAAGCACGAAGCGATCGAGCAAATGGAGGCGATTCTCTCTCTGTGTGACGGCGTGATGGTTGCCAGAGGTGACTTAGGTGTTGAACTGCCAGCCGAGGATGTTCCTATCCTGCAAAAGCGACTGATTGCCACAGCCAACCGCTTGGGAATTCCGGTCATCACCGCTACCCAGATGCTGGACAGCATGGTTCACTCACCTCGACCGACTCGTGCTGAGATATCCGATGTTGCTAATGCGATTCTCGATGGTACCGATGCCGTGATGCTCTCGAATGAAACTGCTGTCGGGAAATACGCTGTTGAAGCCGTAGAGACCATGGCACGGATTGCAGTACGGATTGAGCGGGAACAAATCAGTCGCAAAACCGAGGACACCCGACGCTCGATTCCCAATGCGATTTCTCAAGCTGTTGGTCAAATTGCCGAGCAATTACAAGCCTCCGCGATTATGACACTAACGAAAACAGGTGCTACTGCCCGTAATGTCTCCAAGTTCCGGCCCTTCACACCCATTCTGGCAATAACACCTCACGTTGATGTCGCACGACAGTTACAACTTGTATGGGGAGTCAAACCCTTATTAGTGCTAGATTTACCCTCCACAGGTCAAACCTTCCAAGCGGCAATTAATGTCGCTCAAGAAAAGCAACTTCTGGCAGAGGGGAATTTAGTGGTAATGACAGCAGGTACACTCCAAGGCGTTCCAGGGTCAACCGACTTGATTAAAGTCGAGGTTGTAACCGCTGTTCTTGGTCAAGGAATTGGTATTGGTCAAGGTTCCGTTAGTGGTCTTGCTCGTGTGGCTCATAGCGCGGTGGACGTGGGAAACTTCAACCCAGGAGAAATTCTCGTCGCATCGTCAACCAATGCTGATTATGTCGAAGCAATTCGTAAGGCATCTGGAATTATTACAGAAGACGAAAGTCTAACGAGTCACGCGGCTGTGATTGGCTTACGTCTCGGAGTGCCAGTAATTGTTGGTGTCAAAAATGCTACCCAAATCATTCGGGATGGCGCAATTTTGACACTAGATACCCATCGCGGCTTAGTTTATTCTGGTGCAATTGGCGCAAGTCCGGCAAATGGAGTGCTGATGGTTTAGCCTGTTCAGTTGAATGATTCTTTCCGCTCAATACTCCCCACTCCCCTTCCCTAGATATTCTTCTATCGGGAAGGGAGTCAGTGTATTGAACCAGAACGTCCTCTCCTCCTATGGCAAAAGGCAAAAGGTTGACGGGTCTTGTTTCTGTATGAAAGCGAGAGTCAAGAGTCGCTATAGCGACTGCTATATTTTCCCTCAAGTGTGACTATGCCCGTAAGCCCCAATTTCTGGCTGAAAGGGTACGACTTCCTCTTTTACCTGCATTCCTAAGTGTTCCAGCATTGTCTGCAACACATGGTCAGGAGACAACCGTACATAATTAGGAGCAACCTCTATGGGTACATGGCGATTACCCAGATGGTAAGCGGCTCGCATTAGAGCTACTGGTATCTGAGATGTCACTGTTAGCACAGGTTCCGGTTTAGCAAGAATCCGAACAACCACGTCGCCATCCTCAGATTGCAGTAAATCCCCATCATGCAAAACCGTCCCTCTGGGTAGGCGCAAATACACTTCCTTACCATCAGCTGTCTCAAAACGATGGCGTGTCCGGGTACGTTCCTCAGCAGTGAGCGAGAGGGTAAAGTTAAATGCTACCTCCTCCGTTGTAGGCAACCGTTGTGTAAGAGTCAGCATGGCGACAAAAAGAACTTAGCGTTTAAGCACCCAACGATCATTGGAGGCGAACCAATTCATTTTGAATTCGTTTGAGTAACTCCGAATCTGATTGAGCAGTCACAGTAATTGCATTAAATTGCGTCATTGTCAATCCTTGAGTTTCACCAATGTCTTTGGCTCGTTCGCAGTAGTTCACGGCAATGTCTCGAACATTACCTGGTAGAGCATAAATGGTGTCAGCTTGGGTGCAGCTAAAGTTAGGAACCTGCTCCTCGTTGATGATTTGCTGGATTTCGCTGTATGCTGCTTGACGGCTTTGCTCGATCGCTAAAACGGCTTTAGCGTAGTTTTCTAATTCTTCGGCGCTAACTGTTGTCACAGTGGCGATGGGGGAGGGAGTCTCTGAGGCGGAATTAGAAGAACAGCTCGATATAATCACTGTGACTCCAAGCAGCCAAGCCATAGACAAGATAACCCTGATTAACGACTCCCTACGGGATAGCTCTGTGGCTGAGGTACCGTAGCTAGTGGGAAGGAATGAACGTAGACTTACTACGGCAACACTCGCACGCCTCAGTATTTGACTGGAGCAAGTTTGGCACATTAGAGCAAAAGGGTTCTTCATAAATGCAGGTGGCACAGGAAATGTGAAATCCTTAAAAACGTGCCTCTATCTTTCGATATTGCCTTGCAAAACGTCAATAGTTGACAGGTGAAGTTCCTCTTTTTCTTTGTGGCAAGAATGAAAAAAACACTTGTCTTGCCTTTTGCTCCGGCATTAAAGACTCATGTCAATCCGACAACTCCTGCAAAAACTTTATTGTTGGAGGCGTCGTAATTCACTTTGAATCCGTGCGTGTAAACCTTGGTTTCTTTGCATGAGATTTGTAATTTCATTGAATCGACCAGTCTTTCCTCTGGGGAAGAAATTTGCCACAATGGCTGAAGACTGGTTACAGTAGTTCCGTGCGATCGTTTGCGCTCCAGCCGGGAGCGCTGTGATGCTTGCAGGACGACCGCAAACAATGTCGGGAATGTTCCCAGAGCCAATGATTAGCTTGATTTCGCTGTAGGCTTGTTGACGCAGTGGCTCCATTGCCAAGACGGCTCGTGCATAGCGTGTGATTTCCTCTGCACTAACCTCTTGAGCATAAGCCGTTGAACTGAAGATAAAGGATTGGGAGTTTCTGGAGTACTCTGGCGTGAGTCCAGAAAGCAAACCCATTGTAGCAAGTGCCCCCACAACGAAGAATTGGGAGAAGGTTCGGTTAAGACGACGGCGAGAACAGTATAAAGTCATCATGGTGATCGCGTGCGACCAAGAAACAAGTAAGTAAAACCATAGAGGGCTAGTTTTTCTGAACTATTTTACGGGGCAGAAGTTCCTTGGGATGTATGAAATGGATGTTTCATGATTTGAAGTGTCAAAATTGATTTCAAACAACGAGACGACTCCTTGCCTCTAAGTGATTTATTCAGCGCTGAATCAGTACGCTACAGATTTGGCAAAGTTCTATCACCTTAGTTTGCAAGGTTGAAAGAGGTTCAGACCCCCTCTTAAGGTTAATTTCCAACTCTAGTAGCACCCGTAGTGTTGAGGTTAGTTGCTCTAGAGAAAGGAATTGGACTTCTTTGGTGAGGAAGTAAATTCGTTTAGGGTTACTGACTTGGGCGGCAGTGGCGATCGCTTTTTGATCCCGTTCTCCCTCACTTACCATTAGCTTTACCCATAACCAAGTCCGAAACTGCCCAATCAGCGTGGCGACAATCCTCAAAGCGGGTTCGTTTTTGTTGATCAAATCCGCAACCAACTCTAAGGCTTTTGCTCCATCCCCCTGGAGAATCGCTGCTGCTAGTTGTAAGCTGTTATGAGTGTTTGAAGTGACTAGGGTAGCTACAGTTTTCTCATCTAAGACTTTGGCTAAATCACCTGTATAAAGTCGCAATTTTTCCAATTCGTTGTACAGTTGTCGGGTATCATTCCCAACCGACTGTGCCAAAAGTTCAGCCGCAGCACCTGTTAGTTTGACACCAACCTCTTGAGAACAAGTGCGTACCTGCTGAACTAACTGTTCTGTCTTCCAAGGCGGGATAAGAGAAAACTCTCGGATGTGGCTGTACTTTTGCAGCAGCTTTGTCGATTTGAGGCGTCCATCCGGTCGATTGGACGTTGTTAGTAACAAAACTGACTCTTCTGGAATCGCTGGTAGAGTACGCTCTAGTTCTGCCAGTAAATCCTCTGAACATTGCTGGCACAGGGTTGTCTCGACTAACCAAACTAAACGCCCACCCATACCAAAAGGCGGAGTCATTACCTGATTCAGCCCTTGGATAATGGCATCAGGCTGATCAGGAGAAATTTTGTCATAGTTGAAACTAACCCAACTGGGGTCAAGGACACTTTTACGCAATTCGTTTACAGCTTGTGTCAGGGCAAAGTCATCTTCTCCCCAGTAGAGGTAAATTGTCATAATAAACACCCACGGTTTGCGAGGGGATCTAGATTGGACGAGACTTATCAAACTTATTTAAATCGAGTGGCACGGTTGGTGCTACCAGCAACCTATCAATCCCAGTTGCAGCACATCCAGGAGTCACCTAAGTTTAAGCATCTCCCGGATGGCACCAGCGAGGCAGCGCCTTTTCCGGGCTACACGGTGGTGACACCCCCTTGGGAAGAAGACTCAGAAAATGAAGCATTTTACGTCCAGTTGCAGGAACTCCAACAACTACTGTTACAGCAACTAGACACAGGCTTACTGGTACCCGTACCTCCTGCTAGCTTTCATTTAACCTTAGCGGACTTGGTTTGGGACAGTGCCTACCGTGAACGCAAAGCGGAAAATCCTCAGTATGACGAGCAACTCCATGAACGTGTCCAAGACAGTTTTCAGAAGTATCAGCACTCAGTTGCCAGAGGTAATTCCCTTGGCTGGCAGCTTTTAGGTTTAATGGTAAGACCTCGCGCCGTCGCGGTGTGTTTGATACCGAATAACGAAGACTCCTACAAGCGACTGTCAGAACTTCGCCGAGCGATTTATCAAAATCGGAGTCTCATTGGCTTGGGTGTTGAACAGCAGTATCACTTCACAGCGCACGTTACGCTGGGATATTTTGGCGAGATTTCACCAGAACTGGAACGCGATCGCCTTAGTGATACGCTAACGAAATTGAATCAACAAGCTTTACCCGATGAAGTCATTCCCCTGAATGTTCAACGGGCAGAGTTACGAAAGTTTGAAGATATGATGCGCTACTCCCGCGAGCCTGATTGGCCAGTAGTGGAGTTTTAAATTTCAGCTTACACGTTGCTTGGTTGTATCTCCATGCGATTGCCAATCCACCCGATTATGGAGCAGAGTTTTGCGGTGATTGACCGAGAAATCGGTGAACACCACTTCAGTCCAACTGAGTACAGCATTGTCCGACGAGTGATTCATAGCACGGCGGACTTTGAATTTACTCAGTTGGTTCACTTTAGTCAGGGTGCGAAGGACGCTACCACGTCGCACTGTGCGATCGCATCGGGTATTAAAGCTCTCCAGCAACGAGTACCAATTATCACAGATGTGGGAATGGTGAAGCAGGGGGTAGTTGGAATGGTAGAAAAAACCTTCAATAACCCCCTAATTGCTGCTGTAGAACTTGCCCCTGTCGCACTGCCAGGAAAAACCCGCACAGAAACTGGTTTATTGCAGTGCTTTGAGAAATTCCCTAATGCGATTTTTGTCATTGGCAATGCCCCTACCGCCTTGCTAGCACTGTGTAGCCAGTTGTCAACAGCACCGATTCAACCGTCGCTAGTGATTGGTGCGCCTGTTGGGTTTATCTCCGTTTTAGAGTCAAAGGCTGCCTTAGCCCAAACACCAGTACCTCAAATTCGCGTTGAGGGGCGCAAAGGAGGTTCTGCTGTTGCTGCTGCAATTCTTAACGCGCTTTTGGTTTTAGCTTGGGAAGCAGTGGATTAAGCGGTCAGCTATCAGCTATCAGCGGTCAGCTTTTAGATTTTCCAGATCGAGTAGGAAGTTGAAGAATTTTAGAGAGCTAAAAGTTTGGCACAAGAGTCATCAATTAACCCTTAACATCTATCAAGTCACAGCTCGGTTTCCCCAACAGGAACTTTATGGACTTACCAGTCAGATTCGACGTGCCTCGGCATCAATTCCAGCTAATATTGCGGAAGGATGTGGTCGAGGCAGTGATGCTGACTTGGCTCGATTCTTACAAATAGCAATGGGGTCAGCCAGTGAACTGGAGTATCACTTGCTGCTGGCTTGTGACCTTAATTTTATAGAAAGCTCACACTACCAACAGCTTAATAGTGATGTCACTGAAATCAAACGAATGCTGGCTTCGTTCATCCAAAAGCTGAAATCATCCAAAAGCTGAAAGCTGACCGCTGAGCGCTGAGCGCTGATAGCTAGAAATGACACCCGTACATGTAGTGGGAATTGGGTTAGATGGTGCAGCCGGACTGACGGCTGCCGTGCGGCAGTTGGTGGAGCAGGCAACGTTGTTGGTAGGAAGCGATCGCCATTTGAGCTACTTCCCAAGCCATACGGCTTCACGCTTAATACTGGGAGATTTATCTCAGGCAATTCGGGAAATTCGCAACCAGTTAGCAGCGGATGAACCCAATAGCTGCATTGTAGTGTTGGTTAGTGGTGACCCACTCTTTTTTGGCTTGGGACGCTTATTACTGGAAGAGTTACCACCGGAGCAATTGACGTTTTATCCTCATCTGAGTGCGGTTCAGCTAGCGTTTCATCGCGTAAAAGTCCCTTGGCAGGATGCTCAGGTTATTAGTGCCCACGGACGCTCTCTAGAGCAGTTGACGGCTGCCCTACAGCAGGGTGTGGAGAAGATTGCCGTACTGACAGATGGAACAAATACGCCAAATGCGATCGCACGTCTGTTTCTCGCTCTGGATTTAGCCAGTAGCTACGAGTTCTGGGTTTGTGAAAACCTGGGAGGTGCCGATGAGATGGTGCAGCAAGTTGCGGTGGATATGTTACTGCACGAGAGGTTTGCACCGCTGAATGTCGTTCTATTACTGCGTCAGTCTGAGCCAGCTCAAGCATTGTTGGATGTTGACTCTCTACCCCTACTGGGATTACCCGATCAGACGTTTGCTAGCTTTAGCGATCGCCCTGGTTTGATGACGAAGCGTGAGGTACGGATTCTTATCCTGGGAGAACTTGCGCTGCATCCAAGGCAAATTATTTGGGATATTGGTGCAGGAACAGGTTCTGTTTCCATTGAGATTGCCCGCTTGTGTAGCACATCTCAGGTGTATGCGATTGAGAAAACTGCGATCGGTAGTGCCTTAATTGGACAGAACTGCCAACGCCTTCATGTTAAAAACGTCGTTTCAATCCACGGTACAGCACCAGAAATTTTGAATCACCTACCAGCACCAAACCGCATCTTTATTGGGGGTAGCGGTGGTAACTTAACTGCCATTCTTGATAACTGTGAGGCTCGGCTCACTAGCGGGGGTATTGTGGTACTCGCTCTAGCAACCCTGGAACATCTTAATACAGCTCTCGGCTGGCTAAAGTTACACTGTTGGGATTACCACTTGCTACAAGTTCAGCTCTCGCGTTCTGTACCTGTAGGACAACTAACTCGTTTTACTCCTCTCAATCCCGTGACGATTTTAACGGTGACGCGATCGCATTGAGAGACATCTTCTTTCACTAGCTGATCGCTCGATAATGAAATTACTTGAGTAATGTTATGGAGAGGTTGTGATGTCTATTGAGCTACTCAGACGGCGCTTCACGATAAAGCAGTATCACCAAATGGCTGAAGCAGGTATCCTCACAGAGGATGACCGAGTGGAACTGATTCGAGGAGAGATTGTTGAGATGACCCCAATTGGCAGACGTCATGCAGCGTGTGTTGACCGTCTCAATGAAATGTTTATTCTGCGTCTGGCACAGGCGACAATAGTTCGAGTTCAAAACCCAGTTGAATTAGATGACAACTCTGAACCTCAACCAGATTTGGTATTGCTGCGACGACGCGCAGATTTTTACGAGGCAGGACATCCCCAAGCAGAAGATATCTTGCTGTTAGTGGAAGTTGCAGACACGACTGTCGAAGCAGATCGGGATGTGAAAATTCTTCTCTATGCGAATAGTGGCATTGCTGAAGTCTGGCTAGTTGATATCAACGCGCAATGCTTGGAAGTTTACCGACAACCTTCTGAGAATGGTTACCAAATTATTCACAAGTATTATCGAGGTCAAACGGTCACTATACAGGCTTTTCCTGAGGTTAGTTTTACTGTAGATGAAGTGATGGGCTAAGGCGATCGCATCTCTCTATTTTTGCTCCTATGTCAGGGTAATTAACTTGGAACTTGAGCCTAATAATTGCAACTCCAATTCTATGAAAACTTTAGCCAGTCTCCTCAACAAGAAGCCGGAGCAGTTGTCGTTGCCCTCAATCAAGCCCAAAAGTAGCTGCGGGATTTGACTACTGAAGAGCTTGAGAAATTCCTTGATCAACTTAAGCCTCAACTTGCTCGCGTTCTGGCTCAACTAAGACCAGGACAACGTTTGATATTTCAAAGTTAAGTCAGTGCCATTCCAGTTAAGGACGCACCGACGTGCGCCCTTACAATAAATTTGGGTATTAGACCTCTCGATCCTGACCGTATTTCTCCCGAATGTGTGTATTGAAGTATTGACCGACCGATGGGGCTATCTTTAGCGCCTGATACACGTTCTCAGGTACGTCATGGTACTTGTAGACGCTGCCACTATTGAACTCAACTCGTAAGGTTTGAGTTTTCTCGTCATAGTCGAAAGATTTAATCACATTGCTGGTATTCTTCAGCAGAGGGAAAGCGATGACATCCCGGATACTGGCACTATCGGTTAACAGCATCACCAAGCGATCGATACCGATGCCTTCCCCACCAGTAGGGGGCATCCCGTACTCCAGCGCTGTCAGAAAGTCTTCATCAACGCCCTGTGCTTCCAAGTCCCCTGCTGCCTTCCGTGCTGCCTGCGCTTCTAATCGTTCTCGTTGGTCAATTGGATCAGTCAACTCTGTAAAGGCATTTGCTGTCTCCCGCCCAACGATAAATAGCTCAAAGCGTTCCACTAGCCCTGGTTTTTCTCGATGCAGCTTTGAAAGGGGAGAAATTTCAACCGGATAATCTAGAACAAAAGTAGGTTGAATCAGCGTTTCCTCACACTTTTGCTCGAAGCATTCGTTGAGTAGCTTCCCAATTGATTGGCACTCGTCCACATCCTGAATGCCGACTTGTTGAGCCGCTGTTTTTGCTTCTTCAAGGGTTTGGAACTGAGTAAAATCTAAACCCGTCTTCTCCTGCACTAACTCATGCATCGTCACTCTGCGCCAAGGTGGTGTTAGGTCAATCACCTCACCTTGATAGGTTATTTGCAGCGTCCCCAAGACTTCTTGAGCAACGGTGGTAATGATTTCCTCCGTTAGCCGTATCATGTCGTTGTAATCGGCATAAGCTTGATAGAACTCAACCGAAGTGAATTCAGGATTGTGGCGGGTAGAAATGCCTTCATTACGGAAGATACGCCCTAGCTCAAATACCTTTTCAAATCCCCCTACAATAAGTCGCTTCAGAGGTAACTCTGTAGCAATCCGTAGGTACAACTCCATATCTAAGGTGTTGTGATAGGTGATGAAGGGACGAGCATCTGCACCACCCGCTTCACTCTGAAGCACGGGTGTCTCAATTTCGATAAAGCCTTGGTCTTCTAGGTAGCGCCGAATCACAGCGATAATTTTGGCACGGCGTCGGAAGGTTTCCCGGACATCAGGGTTAACAATCAAGTCAACATAGCGCTGACGATAGCGCTTTTCTGTGTCGGTCAAACCATGCCACTTGTCTGGTAAGGGCAACAGCGACTTGGTTAGGACGGTGTAGCGGCTGACATAGACCGAGAGTTCGCCTTTTTCCGTCCGTCGAATTGTTCCCTTGGCGCCGATGATGTCCCCAATATCTGTTAGCTGCTTGAGATGGTTAAAGGCATCTGGCACATCTGCCATTGTTTCGGTGATGCGCTTCTTATCTAAGTAGAGCTGAATCGTGCCAGTTTCGTCTTGTAGAGCGAAGAATGCTAGCTTTCCAAAGACTCGACGCGCCAAAATACGACCCGCGATCGCTACTTCAAATTCAGCAGCTTCTTCTCCATCGGACAAGTCAGCAAATTTCTCTTGGAGTTCTGCTGCGTGGTGAGTGGACTCCCAGTGGTAGGCATAGGGATTTTGCCCCAAAGCTTTGAGCTGTTCAACCTTCTCCAAGCGCATTGCCCGGATTTTTTCTAGATTTGACTGATCTTGCGGTTCTTCTTGTGGGGAAGCGGGAGAGGACATAGTAGGCGAATAACTAGAAGCTTGAATTGTAGGATACTAAGCGCATCCTTATCTTGACACTCACCGTAGCTTTAGCTCGGTGATTCTTGGGCTGATCGTGCGGTTAGTTACTTCCCGTCTTACCGAACATTCTTGTTCCTTGCAGAACACTCCTCAAGCTTAAATTTCCGTGTGTCCCACGGTATTTGTGGCGAGTCTTTCCCAATGCACCAAGCCGCCTCAAGCTCCACACTTGGCACAAATTTCAATTCTCTTCTCTCGTCAAAGGGGGGTCAGACGAACTTGAACATCCTTTTAGGTGAGAGCAACCTAGTTATTATTGTTATTTTATCACACAAGGCGCTTAAAAGCGCTCACTAGTTTTCATCCGTGAGCTAAAGCTGCACGGCTTTCAACGGCGTCAATAGTATAGTAATGGTAGCGTTCTGTGTGCCAGTGATTGGCTTCAATTGTGTGGAGTTCCGGATTGCTGTTGCTCGCTGACAAGAACGCGATCGCATTTCGCCTGTAGTTAAGATGAGCCGTAAAATCCTGGTATCTATTGCTCAGTTCTGTAGATTTGGCTGAGTTCGTCTAGTGTACTGACTGTTTTGATGGCTTCTGCGATCGCCTCTAATAACTCCACATTTTCAATTTCACGAATCTCCGGCAGCCGCTGTAACCCTGCACTACCGAATTTCAGCTTTAGGGAAAAGATTAAAGGAAAAAAGTAAAGAAAATTTATCTCTTTAACCTTTTCTCTTTCCGCTTGTCTCGGTTCTTACCTATTCCTCACTCCAATACCTGCAAAAGTTGTTTAATCTTATCGCCCTGTCGTTGCATGAACTTCTCTGGGAAGCTTAATTCAACGGCAATTTTCCGAGTAGTAGAGTGACCGTTGTCTGAAGCAGGTGACAGTTCTATGGCTACGATTTGAGCCAAAAAGCGCTTTGGTAGCGGACTGTTTTTTTCCTTACTCAATAGCAAACCTACAAGGGGTTTATCTTGTTGCATCCGCTCTAAGTCTTCTTCTCGAAGCATATTGCCAGAAGTGATGACATTGTTATCTAACTCCAGCCGTATACTTCTAGTCCCCAGTTCAGTAACTTCCCCAGGTAAAAAGTTTCCCTCGAAATATAACTGAGCAGCGGCTTGCACACGCTTGCGTACCTTCGTTCCAGTATCCGGTTGGAACTCGCGCAGTGAGCGAATCAAACTACTAGCAAGGAATCTGAAGGAAGCGAGGGGGCGGTCTACATCATCCCGCTTCTGAGAGTACCATTCATCAACATCGGAATAGATAACCAAGGCTAAAGCATCAAGTTGGCTGCGAGTCAGATTGACAAAATCAATTGCTAAATAGGTTTGAGTTTCTTTCGTCGGTTTCCCTCGGATAATTCGTCCATTTAGAAACGCCCGTGTTCCAAAATCTCCCACTAGCTCGACTTCCACTTCATCCGGCAAGTTGGGATAAGTATCTAAGGCAATCAGAACACCTGTTTCAGAGACATTAATGGTTTTACCAACCCAACTCTTATCAATGCTGTGAACTATAGCCGTTAGGCGCCGTTGTAAGCGGTGTGTCTGGCGCAGTTGCGGTTGCTCAAAAGCCACCACCAAAGAAGCGACCAGCAGAATTAAGTTAAAGATGCACCACATTGCGTTGACCAGAACTGCCTCAGTATCCTCTGGGCGTAGAATGAGCCAAAAGGGGACAGCAATTAGAGAAACAACGACGAGTGCAGCGACTACCAACAGACCCCGCACCGATTCCCAGTCAAAGTAGCGCTTCGTTACCGTTAGCCCTTTATCCGTAACGTTAAAGGAACCCAATTTAGGGTTAATCAGCGCCATGAATGTGACATATCCGGCTTGGAACGCCATCACAAACTCAAAAACCTCGTTCCAGAAGGAAAACCGAACCCCCTTGTAAGTGATGTAGTTGGTATTTAGAGCAAGGAGAATATGGGGGAGAGCATAGGCTAAGGTTTCAGAACCCAAACCTTGGATGGGGTTGATGCCAAATAGTAGGAATGCTGTGGGTGCGATCGCATACATCAACCGAGGGAAGCCATAGAAAAAGTGCGAAGTCGCACTAAAATAACAAAGGCGCTGCGCTAAGGTCAGATTCAGCTTGCGGTTGAACATTGGATTTTCCAACCGCAGAATTTGAGCCATCCCCCGTGCCCAGCGAACTTGCTGACCGACATAGGAGGAAAACTTCTCAGGCGCAAGCCCTGCTACCATAATTTTGTCGTAGTAGACTGACTCATAGCCCAGAGAATGCAGGCGAAATGCTGTATGACAATCTTCTGTAACTGTTTCTGTCGCGATACCCCCAACCTGAAGCGCATACTCTTTGCGAATCACAGCCGCTGAACCGCAGAAAAAAGCAGCATTCCAGAAGTCGTTACCTTTTTGCAGTACCTTGTAAAAAAGTTCATTACCCACCGGAACTTTACCCTTAGTGAGCAAGTTACGCTCGAAAGGGTCAGGGTTATAGAACCAGTGGGGCGTTTGCACAAACGCGACTTTTGGGTCGAAGAAAAAGCCCACCGTATGCTGGAGAAACTGCCGCGTTGGGATGTGGTCGCAGTCGAGGATAAGGACTAAATCACCATCAGTACGGCGAAAAGCCGTGTTGATATTACCCGCCTTAGCGTGTTCATTACTGTCCCTCGTTAGGAGTGTGCAGCCAATGTCTTGACAAACTTGGCGTAACTCTTCCCGACGGGCTTGAAAGGTTTCTCTTCGCGGGTCACCTTCCTTATACCGTTCTGGGCGACCATCATCGAGTATGTAAACACGTTTTTTATCGGCTGGGTAGTCAGTCGCTACAGCAGCCAATGCCGTCTTGCGAACAATTTCAACGTCTTCGTTGTAGGTTGGGATATAAATATCGACATTAAACCATTGGTCTTGAGGAAAATTGGCAAGATCAACGGGTTCGCGGTCTTTGAGTTTCAGGGTTTGAAAGTAGGCAAGTATCAGCGTCAAGATTGCATACAGTTCTGCCCCGAATAACAGCAGACAAAATAATCCGTTGAGCCAGCTATTAAAATTCAGGGTGTACGTCGTGCGGTAGTACAGGTAGCGTAGCGTTGTTACGATACTGAGCCACGCCAAAAACAAGTGCAGGTACTCGCTGGTTTTATGGTCGGACTGTTGAGACTCAACTTGCACAATGCTTTGACCAACCGCCACAAGAAACAAGGCAACAAGACCCTGCTGCCAAACTTTCAGTGGCGTAACAATCAAAGGAACGGATAGCAACAGCAGTAGCAACGTAATCCACTTCAACTGGTTCCATCCCAGGCGTGCCAACGCTCGATCAAAAAACCGAGGTAGACGTTCGACGAGCCAGACGGTTAACAAAGCACGAGGCTGCCGCCGCCGCATCAACCGAGTTCTGAATGAGGAAAATGCCATTTCAACAAGAGGGGTTGGGGACTAAGGATTGGGCCCGTTTGACTACGTCTTATCAGTAATACGCTTGTCAGTGATGCGCTTGAGATACAGTTGACTAATGCCATAAAGCAAGAGTGCTATTCCTACAACAGCGATAGGGAGTATGAACCAGTGTTCTTGAATGAAGCGAGATGCCTTACTGAGCAGAGTCGCATTCTCTATGCGGCTGGTTGAAGGAGCATCTTCCAGAAACTTAAGCTTGTAGGCATCAGGGTCATAACTAGAGGGATTTTCTTGGTTGCTGCTAATTAGTACCGTATCCTCTCGAAGTTGGAAGAACCAGGGGTCTTTGTTGATGACTTGCCGCACCTGGTCTAAACCACTCTCCCTCTGAGCGGTGAGAGCCAATAATACGCGATCGCGGTTTGCCGGAGAGACTATTTGCTTAATCATGCCTTCCGAATCCGGCCAAGTGTTGATGCTGCCTTGACTCCACTGACGTGACAGCGCACTACCTAAGCGAAAGCCACCCGATTCAAACACTTCGGGAAAAGGGAATTTTTCCCGAATCCCAATTCCGACAAGATGATGGCTCTTGCGGATATCGGGAGGCAGTGTACTCGCCGTATAAACCGCTAGCTGTACTGAATCTGCTCGACTCAGCCGTCCCAAGCGTTCACTAGCAGCAAGTAGCGTCAGCAAATCCGCATCCGAGGGAGGGTCTGGGACAACCATTGCTGTACTCGACAAATCCTGAGGAGCTGTAAATGGATAACCCGATCGCAACAGTTTTAGATCTGGCAGTTGTGCAAAGGTATCTCGGTTGAGATTGAAGCTAGTGTCTGAGTGCAGGGTACCCGTTAGTTGTTGGTCAGTTACCCTACCGCATTTCGCGGGTTCTCTAGAATTAAGGCGGAACGCTACTGTGAGTTTGGAGTTGGACTGAATCAACTCGGCAGGCAAATCCACCTTTAGGCTTTCTCGATTCCCTCCTTTGTCGGAATTTAACCGTGCCCCGCCGATGAAAACATCATCCAGTAATACTTCTACCGCAGAAGTTCTCGGATTCACCTGCGGCCCGTAGCTGTAACGCAGGGTCATCGAACTCCCCCGCTTAAATCGGTCATCCGGTAAAGCCCGAAAATCGATCTCAATCGGCGGTGCCCCAGAACCTCGAACCGTGACATCTTTAAATGGCTCACCGTTAACTTGAGTTTTGATGTCGCTGAGGGCAAAAGAATTCTTGTCTGGTAAGTAACGGGGCCACTGACGAGGCGGAGGTGCTGACACTTCCTTAAGGTCGGAGACTAAGATTGCCTGACCTGTGCCAATTTTACTGGGGTCTGGCTGTACCAAAAACTGTGCTGCCTTAGCAACACCGACTGGTCCATTTCCGGTAGCGACTAAAACAGGGACACTACCGTCTTGAGCTGTCGCCAGCATCAGTACGCCAACATCATCAGGTAAAGGACTCTTATTCCCATCCAGAATCTGGTTACCTGCAATGCTATAGGGTAGATCCAAATCCTCTAAACCCGGCTGATCTTCCGGAGTACCAATAATCACCAATCGCTCGTTTGCCTCTACTTGGTCAATATCTTCAACCAAACGAGTTTCAATCGGGCGAAAATCAGCAAGTCTACCTAATGCAGCTTGAAGACGGGGGGCGGCGGTTAACCAAGCTTCACCGAGTTTCGGCAGCAGGTAAGCGATGCGATTCGGCTCCAAACTGAGTTCGTCAAAGAATGGATAGGGATAGCCACTAAAACTTAAGGGAACGGCTTGAGACTGGTATCCCAACACCAACTTTGAGTCGGGTAAAATCTCAGTCCAAAGGGTCGGGTCGCTTGGGTCACTGCATTGGGGGTCGGTATTTTGCTGGACGACAACGGAAAGGTCATTGTAGTCCTGAATTACACCGGGCGGGATATTGAACGCCACACTTCCCACCTCTGCCTCTTTGCGGTTCAGCGGTACACTGCCTACACTGCGATCGTTAACTCGCACGGTTAGGTTGGAGCGATTGGCAAGCAAGGAGGGTGAGTGCTGGAAGCGGATGAGTGCCTTAGCCGATTGCATCTTCCAGCCATGGGGACGGGTAAAGCCCAGTCGCGCTTCAGAATAGATACCCTGTAAACGGAAGCGATTGCCTACAACAGGAGAGCGATTAAACTCCAAAACATATTGACCTGTTGGGAGCGTCTCAGCGGTAGAAGTGTCTTCAATTGGACTATCTTCTACTGTCTCTTGTACAGGCTCACGGCGACGAGCCGGAGCTGGTTCGTCTGCTACAGGTGGAGGGGCAGAGCGAGGTGCAGGGCGTGGGGTGACATTTTGACGTTGTTGTGGTGCTGATTGCCGCTGTTGTGGTGCTGGCGCAGGAGACGTTTGCCGTTGAGCGGGGGGGACAGCTTGCCGTTGGGGTGAGGACGGACTTTGCTGTTTGGGAGGGGAAGCGGGTCGAGGCTTGTAGACAGGGGGTTTAGCTGGAGAACTGGGTAAGGCGTACTCGCGGATAAATTGGTCTTCCTGCTCTTTGAGATTACCATCACTTTGAGCAGTGACCAGGGTGGTTGTTATCCCCAGTGTTAAGACCACCACACTACAGAGTAGGAACAGCCACAGGAGTAGACTTGCGATCGCAGATCGAGGACTTCGTTGTCTGCGATTGGCAGTAGTAGTTGTGGGTTGAGAGTGACCAAACAAGCGTTTCATGGAAGTAAGTTCACCTTGGTGGCGAGGCGGTCAGTATTTTTAATCAATTAACTTTAGTGATGCTAAATATCCCTGAGGACTTTTCGATTAGGGTTGTAGGAGTTGAGGTTGAATGGCGGTGGGAGGTAAAAGCCCTAGCCCAGCTAGGTTCTGGATGTAATAAGCGGATTCATCATCCCAAATCCCTTGGTTATATCGAGGTAAAAGTTTCTGCTCTAACAGTTGTTCAGCCGTATCTGGGTCAATTAACTGGAAGGCGGGATATAGCATCGCATATTGAGAAGTTGCCTCGTAATTTACTGTCGGTTTCCCCTGAAGATTAATTCGTGCTGGAATCCGCGATGAAGATCGCAGTTGCGTTTGGAGATGCTTCGTGGCAGTGCGTAGATAGCGATCGGCTTCCGGTGACTGGAACAAAGCCGAATCCCAAGCAACCCGCCACCAAACGCGGTAGGCATCGAAACTGTAGACGCTCTGAAGTTGGCTAGAGCTTGGGATTGGCTGGAATTTCCCCGTTTTGGTGTCGAGTGCGATCCAATCGCTTGGCAAGCCCACGGTAGAAACCTGAGAAGACTTTTCGAGAACTTCATAGCTACTGTCTACTAAACTCAACCAATCATGGTCGGGGTCAACCTGAGCAAACAGGCGAAAAGCATAAGGCGCCAGGTAAGACGGGTTGAGGTATAGGGTAGATGGCGAGGGGACAAAGGCTTCTACAGGCCCAGGTAAGAGATAACGCTTGCCTTTTGGCTCGGCTATCGTGGAAAATTTCCACAAATCATTGAGTTTGGTGCGTGCTAGCTCTAGGTATTCTGGGCGATTCCAGCGACGTGAGGCAAGGATGAGAGCTGTAACGGCATCAACATCGGCATCGCTGGCAAAATTTTTGTCAATGGGTCCCCATTTACCCGCTTGATTCTTTCCCCACTTCCAAGCCCAAAGTTGGTCAGTGGGTTCGCCTTTTGCTCCCACGCGCTTGAGGTTTTTTTCTGCCCAGTCTAAGGTAAGGGCAAAGGTAGTAGGGTCATCGAGGATTACTGCCCGCAGCATGGCGTAGGCTTGTCCTTCAGAGGTTGAGCGATCGCTTGCTTCAAAGTCAATCACTCGCCCGTCTTCTTGAATAAATTTGTCTCGGTAAATCAACCAACTTTCTTCGAGCAGTTCCCGGTTAGCGGTCGCTTCGGGTAGGGATGGGGAACTGGCGACAGGCAATGCACTTGTCTGTGGGGAGGCTTCTGGTGCTTCGGGGGAAGCTGTTTCGGGGGGTGGTGTAGAGGAGATGGAAATACAGCCAGCTAAACCCAATAAAATGGTAGTGGTGGTAACGCTCTTGAGAAACCACCGAGGCTTTTTGGCAAAAGCCATCAATCTTAGTACCCGAACTAAAACCAGCATTTTCACAATCATCTGGGCTTGCAGGTTAAAAACGTTCCCAGGGGGGTTGAAATCCTCGTCGTCGCAGGAAGTCTTCTTGGATTTGCTGTCTTTGGCGAGATAAATCGCTGCTAGAAGCCCCCCTCTCAATTTGTTCGAGTTGCAGTTGTTCGACTGCTGTAAGCGCCTCTAGCTGTAGGTCTTTAGCCCTACTTAAGCTAATCAGTGACTGGCGCACTGTCAAGTCATTGGGTCGAAGCGCGATCGCTTGAGAATAAAGATTGGTCGCATCATCAAAACGTCGTTGTTGAAACCGAATCCCTCCTAAAGCCGACAATGCCTCAACGTTACTCGGTTGGGCTGCCAAAATCGCTTCATAAGCAAGGCTTGCAAACTCTAAATCATTAATAGATTGAGCGAGTTGTCCTTGTAAAAAATAGCTACCGATATTGTAAGGGTCACGAGCCACTAATTGAGCTACCCGTGCCCTCGCTTGCTCTGGAGAGCGCTTTGCCAGCACTTGAATTGTTCGCACCTGTACGGGGATGTTATTCGGATCAAATTGAAGCAGGGCATTGTATAAAGGTTCCCGTCGTGCGTCTGCTGGTAGTGTGCCAACTAAGGCAAAAAGTTCTGGTGGCGCGACGGTGGACGGTTGTGTCTGTAGCCAATAATTCAAAACAGCCTCTGCTTGTGACTCGTCTATTAGCTTAGCCTCATAAGCAAGTGTTGTCCGGGCAAGCTGAAGTGTTAAATCTTGAGGATTACGAGCTACCAATTGGTCAAAAATTGCCAGGGCTTCAACAGGTCGATTTTGTTGTAAACGAACGCCTGAAAGTCCTTGCAGGGCTGCATTCAAAATATCACTATCCGCTAAGTTACTAGCAATCAACCCTTGGTAGCGTTGGGCGCTAGCTTCTAAGTTTCCTTCACGACGCTCAATCTCTGCTGCTAACAATTGTGGTGCTAAATCCCTTGCTCCTTCATTGGTTGCAGCATAAGCGGCTAAAGCAGTTCTTGCGCCAATTAGGTCATTTCCTTCGATTAATAGCTGAGCAGTTCTGAAGTTCAGAAACGGTACATTGACACCTGATGCAAGCAGACTTTGATAAATCGGGAGAAATTCTGCTCCCGGAGGATCGATTCCTGCCAAAGCTTGCGCGATCGCATTCTGCTGGATTGGGTCTGTCGGTAGAGGCTGAAGGGCACTCGCAAGACGTATTCTCAAGTCAGCTTGAGAAATCAAACCCAGTTCACTTTCCAGCGCTAGTTGTTTAACCACCAGACTGCGGTCATCCGGTTGAAGGGCAGTTAGTTGTCGGTACAGTTGTAGAGCGGTTTGTTGTCCCTGAGGTAGTCCACTCAAAACATCAGCCACTTCACGCAGCAACCTTGGCTCTGGGTTGGGAGTTTGCTCTAATGCCTGAAGGTAAAGAGTACCAACTTGCGACGCAAGAGTAGGATTGTTGCTCTGAGTCCGAATTTCATTAAGCGATCGCGCTAATGGCAACACAGCCTCTGGGTTACCCTGCAATGGCTCTAATACTACCAAGGCTTGAGTCACCTGTTGATTCGCCAGATAGCTTAACGAAAGTGCTGCACGAGTTTGGATTGCTAAGTCATCTAATGTTTTTGAGGTTCTAAGCTGCGCCTCTAAAACCTGTACAGCCTCAGCGGGATTACCCGTTTCTCGTAAAGCACGGGCATAAGCGATCGCGGAATAGTCTGTAATCGCTTTCCCTGTGGCTTGGTAGCGGTTAAAGAGTTCAAGTCCCTGTTGAGGGTTGCCGCTATTGGTATACGCTTCTGCTGCTCCCACCAGCACTTCTGGCGTTGGATTTGCTTGCAGCGCAATTTGATAGTCAGCCAAGGCTTCGGCAAATCGTTGCTGGTAACTGTATAGTTGTCCTCGTAGTCCACGAGCTTCCGCATCATTGGGATTCAAGTTCAGCAGTGTCGTCAGTGCTTCAATCCCCGTTAGTTGCCACTCCGGACGATAGCTACCGAGTAAACCAACTGCCCTTAGTGCCAGATCATTGTTAGGGTCTTGAGCCAGGACATCTTGATAGGCTTGCCATGCTTGGGGAATCAGCCCTTGTCGCCTGTACGCGATCGCTAAACCTAACTTCGCTTCTAACAATTGAGGATACTGTCGGCGGGCTTGCTCAAAAAGTGCGATCGCATCTTGAACTCGCCCCTGTCTCAGGAGTGTGAAGGCTTGTTGTACAGTCGCAGGAACAGTCTGAGCCTGCACAACGGAAATGCTTGTCATAATCGGCACACTTACCAATAGCCCTGCTACTCCTAACCAAATCGCCATCCCTCCACTCAGAGATTTGAGGCGATGTTTATCAACTCTGCTACTCAGTTGACTCATGGAGTTACTCGCCTCCAGGAGTTACATCGAACTCGGTTTTAACTCGGAAACCGCCATAGGTATCGGAAAAGCCATCGCGTTGTTGAAGCGTGAAACCGAGCCGAATGTTGGGTAAAAATCGAAAATCGTAGAATAGCTCCAATACATCGGGTATCTCATCACCGCGATCGCGCCGTAGTTGGTCGTTTGACAAACTGCGACCATAAGCAAGTCCTAGTCGGTCATTCTCGGAAAATACATCCGAGAAACTAATTCCGAGGCTATAGGTATCCCCTCCCTGATCCAATTCCCGATTTTCGTACCGACCATAGCGACCAAATACTCCCATGCTCAGTTCGGGAACGAACACCTCTGCATTGACACCATAGGACTCTTCGCGATCGGATGGCAGGAGTCCAAAGCTATCAGTATCCCGATTATTTTGGAAAATTTCTCGGAAGCCATCATCTGAACCCGCATCCCGATCGGTGGCATAAGTTCCACGAATAATCGCATTGCCGTAGCGGATACCAATTTCTCCAGCAAATCCATCCAGGGCGAAATCACCAAGATTCTGAGCGGAAGAGAAGACAGCAGCTTTCGCTTCAATGTTATCCGTTATCGTCCAGTTGACTAAACCACCAAGGCGAGAAGAAATCCCAGTTGTACTCAAAGCGGGGTTAGTCTGAAACACTGGGTTAAAGAAATGCGTTGCCCCATCCTTAGCAAAGCTATTGCGATCAAAATAGGACGTTAAATCCAACTGACCAACCACGAATCGTAGATTGGGTAAATCCGCAATAGGAGCCGTAGCAAAATAAAGCTCATTAATATTCAATCCCTGATTGGGAGAGTCCGCCAAGGTATTTTCCTCACTCGTCAGATCAAGCGTTGCCCCAAATAGTGCTTGAGGACTAAGAGGATAAAGCCCGGAAAGGCGTGCCCGTGCCGAGGATTCGTCACCTTGGTCGATATAGAGTCCCTGTAGCTGTAAAGAGGGAGAACTTAAAGCTGTGCTACGAAGCTCTGGCGGTTGCTGAGTCGTAGGCGCTGCACCTAATTCTGTCCTGGGAGGAGAGGCGGGCGGGATGATATTCGGGTTGGGTGTTGGGAGTTGAGGTACTGTTTGTGGGTAATTTTGTAGGTAATAGGGAGATTGTCCTAACGCCGGATTGTAATTACTCCCAGCCACAGGATTGGCAGGAAGTGGCGCTGGGAGTTGAGGTACTGTTTGTGGGTAATAGGGAGATTGTCCTGCCGGATTATAGTTACTCCCCACCATCGGATTCGGGGGCAGTTGGGGGGGTGTTTGTGGGTAATAGGGAGATTGTCCTGCCGGATTATAGTTACTCCCCACCATCGGATATGGAGGCAGTTGGGGGGGTGTTTGTGGATAGTAAGGATACTGTCCTAGCGCCGGATTGTAGTTACTCCCTACCATCGCATTCGGAGGCAGTTGGGGGGGTGTTTGTGGATAGTAAGGATACTGTCCTAACGCCGGATTGTAGTTACTCCCTACCATCGCATTCGGAGGCAGTTGGGGGGCAGTTTGTGGATAGTAGGAGTACTGTCCTAGCGCCGGATTGTAGTTACTCCCTACCATCGCATTCGGAGGCAGTTGGGGGGGTGTTTGTGGATAGTAAGGATACTGCCCTAACGCCGGATTGTAGTTACTCCCTACCATCGCATTCGGAGGCAGTTGAGGGGCGGTTTGTGGGTAGTAAGGATACTGCCCTAACGCCGGATTATAGTTATTTCCTCCTGCTGGAAGCGCCGTTGCTGGCACGGGTACTAAGAGTACAGTTTGTGGATAGTAGGGGTATTGTCCTAGCGTGGGATTGTAGCCATTCCCTCCTGCCGGAAGCCCTGTTGCTGGTACGGGTACTAAGAGTACAGTTTGTGGGTAGTAAGGGTATTGTCCTAACGCGGGATTGTAGTTATTCCCTCCTGCTGGGTACACCATTGTTGGTGCTGGTACCGGATTTGGAGGTTGTGGGAAGTAAGGTAGCTGCCCCAGTTTTGTATTGGAGCTATCAGAACCTACAGGAATTGGAGTAGCTGGAACTGGTAAAGGAGGTAAAGTTTGTTGTGAGTACGGTAGTTGCGCCAACACGGGATTGGAGCCACTAAAAGTTGATTCCGGTATCACAGGGGTGAGTGTGTTGCCACAAGTTTTGCCGAGACTACAGTCACTCTGATGGCTTGGTGCCAATTGCCCCAAATTTTGCTCTATATTATTGTGCGTATTTGTACTTGATATTGGCGGAGTCGGTAGCCCCTCAATAGCAATTTCCCTTTCAGTAGTGTCATATCCAACAACTAATGGCTGATTTGCTGGGGAATGCGATCGCTTTTGAGCGTCTAGAGTGGCACTAGGTATGGCAGAAACTGTTAGCGGTTCCAGTTGTTGAGGTGCTACGGCATTAACCTTGACTGGCGCTTGCTGAACGAATGTGTTCTCTGGGACTAAATTAGTTGCAGGTTGTTCAACAGTCTCCACACCAGCACTAGAATTGCTCGTTGGTTTAACGGCAACTGCTGAGCCTTTGACTTCAGAACGCAAAGCCGTAGCTTTAAGATTCTCTTGGCTACAGGATATCCTCAAATGAGTTGGTAAAGAGGCTTGACTCTGCGCCAAACATATCGGCTGTTGCTCAGCAGGATTTGCTTGAGCGGGTTTAATGCTACTCACTCCCAACCCTAAAAAAGTTACGAGTGAACTAGCGCCAAGCAAGTTAATCCATAGCTGTGTACTCAAGGCGTTAAATCGGGGATAATCAGCACTCATTAGTTCATTGCCCAGCTTGTTTGGCTGATAAATCTTTTCCCGCCATGCTGAAGCAAAGCAATTGATAGTTGCAGCTCATAGTACCTCTGTTTAATTGCTGTTGAATTACTCGATTTTGAACACCTCTTAAGACAGGTATAGGCGCTCGTCTGTTGGTATTGATTTAACAACACTACTGTATACAGCTAAAACAGAAATGTCTCTATAATCTGGAGTTTAAAGGATAAAAATTTATCGGATGCCATGAACATAAGTAACACAGCAAAGAAGTTATGACAATCTGCCTGTCTAACTGTGCACCCTATAGCTTACACTCTTGCCCTATTTTCTAAAGAAGGCAAGGTAATAACTTTTTACCCAGTAGTTGGATTCCAGCAGCTCACTTAAAAATCTGGTGTAAGGATACTTACAAGTATCTTTTTCATCATTTAAAAAAGCTTGGCTACCATAATACCCTCGCACTACTATATCAAAAGCGAGTCAGAAAGCCTCTACCCAGAGAAAGAGAAATCTTCCTAACTTTACTCACTTAGATGAGCTAGCCGTGGCAATCAATACGACGGCTGCTCTCCTAATTCAAGCTTCTGGAGAGAGCCGAAGGTTATTGGTTTTTAGTGTATTAGCAACTTTCTACAAGCGCTTAGCTAGAGATAACTCTCTTGAGCTATAGCGTTGGTTACATTCTCTAAAGGGAAAAGGAAGACTTTCAACGATTGCGAGAAACTTACCCTAAAAGGCTTACAGGCTGCGATCGCACACTTGCGTAGACGCTTTGGATGAGCTAGTAAAACCCTGATGAAGTGAATGAGGATAAGTCTGCCGAGCAACCACTAGAAAGACATCTCAATTCTCAATGTACAGACCAAGACTGGACAGCTTGTGGTCTTGCTACATTAGCAGACACACCGACTTTTGTCTTTTCAGATCCAGCTTCTTGAGAATTTGCGGCTCGTGGTGTTGCAGCGAGAGCTGTTTGTAAAGATGCCATCTGAGCCATAATTTTTTGGAGTTGAATGTGGAGTTCTTCAACTTCCTCAGGCGCAATAGCGATCGCAGAGTTGGAGGCTTGAGCGACAGCTTTTGTCCGAGTATGACCTAGGACAGTCTGAACTGAGGGAAACTTCGCTAAGGCGTCATGCACTGTCTTGCTTGGTGTTGCAACTGGTGAAGTTTCAACGCTTTGCGTTGTCATCACCGACGGTTCAACCACCATAAAAGCTTCAGTGCTTGCTGCTGTTTTGGACTCTTGTTGTAGAGCCACTTCCTCATCCAAAAAGGCACTCAACCCAGACGCTTCCAGCCGAGATTCTGAGAGCTTAAGCGTTTCTAATAACTCTTCCTTCTGCTTGAGGTGTTTCGCTAAACCCTCTAGTTCTGCCTCGACTTGAGACGATTTGCGGCTAGATTGCCGCCAACCGGTGACAGCAACACTGGCGATTCCAGTCCCCAAACTCAAAGCACTTGCTAAACCTAAGTAAGGAGTTGCAACATCCCTTAGTTGACCAGAAAATACTGGCTCCTCTTGCAGTTGAATAGTTACTGGCTGTGAGCCAAATACAGCTAAGGGTAAAGTCAGTACAGAAAAGACTGCTGCCGAAAGCACTACTGGTGCAAGGACGAATTTCTTCAGGGGAGATGTAGTCATGAGTGATAGTTTCCTTGTACAAATGCCAGTGTTAGTCGTAAAAACTCAAGGATTGTCGAAATTTAATCCTTTCTATTTACTTGATGCTGCTCGCACTTTCTACTTGTCAGTAGAGCGTGCAGTAGCGTGCCCCTACTCCTACCATGTTTACTTTAGTTTCTGTCGCCGTAATTTTTGTAAAGCCTTGATGAAGACTCCGTAATTTCACGTAAAGTATTAGTGAACCGCCATTTGTAAGTGAAATCCCCATAGTAAAACTCGCTTTTATGTATCCAACTTTACAAAAAAAGCATAAACTGACTCTAGGTATGGAAAGGTTTCATCGTTGATAGCCTGATAGGTTAGAGTTATCAAAAATTTGCAAAGCTTCAGTTCACCCTTGTTAGTTGTTAACAGTAGGTGAGAGAGCCTATTATTATCGGTATAAACTTATACCAGCCTTGCTTAAGCAGCAATGGCTTGTTCAGGCGGCAAAAAATGTAATTGCCTGTGCTACCCGACGATAAGGGTTAGAAAAGTGTTTCTTGAAAGTTGCATTTGGATACCTTACTTAACGATCAAGAAAAGTTCAAAAGTAAGGGGCTTGTATACCTGCTACCCAGCCTTCCTTGTGAAGTAACATCTTTGGTAGCAACACGGTAGCCGTGGGAAACCAGTGCCATACCATAAGTTTGGTGACTGGAGGATGTCACGCACAAAGATAGATGCCTTCGACTAAGAGCAGACAGCTACAATCAGCTTGCGTCGAGACAAGGCTTACCTCTGTTTCGGAAAGCAACTCCTAAAGTAATAGCTATGAAATTTGTATCTGACCCGCCAATCTCGGTAAAAATTCGCAAGATGAGGCAGCGGGTGCGGTGGGAAGATCCAATAATTGTCGATCGCTCAATCGATCAAACTCAGCTGTTTATTGACGATGGAGCTTCCGATAGCCAAGAATTTTCATTTTTAGTTATTGGTGATAGTGGTTCTGGCCCCCATCCCGACCAGAACCCCCAACGACAAATTACCGAACTAATGCTAGATCATTATGATACTAGCCGTTTCATCTTGCACACAGGTGATGTTATCTATCAAGTTGGCTCAAGTGAATATTACTTGAGAAACTTCATCGCTCCCTATCGAGAGTTTCTGGTAGGTGGCGAATCGCCTGAAAAAATTCCCTATGACCAAATGGTTTTCAACAAGCCATTTTTACCTGTACCCGGTAATCACGATTACTATGATCTGCCATTTGTCTATGGAGTTCTAGCACAAAGTACTTGGCTTTTGCGCCACCTGCTCCGGTCAAAATTGGATTTAGGTGTTGGTTGGCATGGCTCAAATCAAGGCAGAGCCTATGCGAAGGCGTTCCTCGACTATCTCAAGGGGTTCAATACCAACGAAGAATTAGAGCGTCATCTAGACAGCCATTACACTGCCGAAACCGATATGGGTCGCTGCCTACGTTACGAGGCTGGGCGCTTCACCCGATTACCCAACCGCTATTACACCTTCCGATATGGCGGGATTGACTTCTTCGCCCTCGACTCAAATACCTTCAACGCACCTGCACCCCTGCCGACAACTAAAGAGGGAGAAGCCATCCGTCATCAGTTGGAACAGCGCCGAGATGAAATAGAACGCTCAAAACAGGAAATTCTTGACGCTTCAGCCCGTCTCAATCCAGATCAACCTGACGAAGCGGAAATTCTCGATGACAATCGAGCCAAGTTAGAGCAACTCGAAGAAGTACAACTCGACATTGAGAAACAACTGACAACCGACAAAACAATTGTCACGGACTTTGAACAACTGGATTGGCTAAAAAGGAGGCTAATTGAATCCTGGAACACAACCGAGGTTCGTGGACGAGTTGTCTATTTTCACCATCCTCCCTATGTCACCGAAGCGACAAAATGGAACCAAGCGCAAACTTTAGAGATTCGCTACCACCTCCGTGAGGTACTCGATGCGGTTTCTGAGGCGGTTGGGGGATTAGTGGGGGGTCGTCCAATTGTTGATTTGGTTCTTGCTGGTCACGCGCACTGTCTAGAACATCTTTGCACAGCTGACACGGGACACGCGGACTCTCATATCCATTGGATTGTTTGCGGTGGTAGTGGTCATAGTCTCCGCCGCCAACGGGTTGAAGGTTCGGAATTGATGGAAACATTTAGGCGTAATGAAGGCAGTCACACAGGTCTAGTCGCGCATTCACTGCTTTACGTCGGTCGCCATGGTCAGGGCAAAAAGAAGCGGCGACCCTACTCGTTTTTGCGGATTGATGTTCAGGCAGGTGACCCTCCCAAGTTTGTTGTTCGACCATTTATCACGGAACGCATTGGGCGAGAGTGGAGTAGTAGCCACCTTGAACCGTTTGTGATTTGAAGTTTCAGACGAATATATAGCAGAAAGCTATCAGCTTTTTTGTTTTTCCGACGCTGTAGAAATAACCTACCAGTAAATACTCTTTCCCAGATCCCCCTCATGAACGGAACTGGTGGAGAACTTTCGTCGCGAAGGTTTATAGCTTTTAGATAGAGTGAAGTAAATACTATCCAACAGGATGACCCTGCTAGAGGAGGCTGCAACTATTCTAAAAAGCGAAACTATAGTCAAGATACATTCAAGAGGTTTAACCCAATGGTTTGGTTTATATTGATATTTCTGTTAGTTTTAGCAATTTCTGCTACCCCACTTCTGGGTAGTTTCAATGTACCTTGGTCTCTGGAACTGATGATCGGACTATTTGCGGCTTTCTTTGTTACGAGTTGGATAATTCTCATTTTCTATCCTCTATTGCCGTAAACTGTGCAGTTCTTTACATAAGTCTCTTCTGTCAAGGGCTAATCCCCAGTTAAGAAAGGCTATTTCCTTACCTGAATCACTTGGAGACTGCCACCAGCATGAAGTGCGTAGGTTAACACCTCAAATCCCGCATCCTTCAGTAACTCAACCAAATCTGTTTCTAATAGCTGCCAGGAAGTTTCCGTCTCAAACAACCACAAAAACAGGGTTAATCCAGGCCAAAATAGGAAGTTCGTCGGCTTGTGAAAATCTACTAACGCGAACACCCCACCTGGCTTGAGTACTCGATAAACTTCCTTGAGGATTTGCTGCAACTCAGAAGGCTTCATTTCGTGCATTGCGACACTGGTATGCACTAAATCAAATTGATTATCTGGAAATGGCATCTCTTGAGCCAGCGCTTCTAAATACTTGGCTTGGGGGACATTTCGCCGTGCCCGTTCCAGTGACACTAGCGCCATATCCAAGCCTGTGACATCCTGGGAATAATGCACTAGGTATTTCGTGGCTTGACCACTGCCACAACAAAGGTCTAAAACCTTCATTTCTGAAGTGATCGTTAATCCTTGCAAAGGTAGCTTGTGAAATCGTGCTTCTCCTCCCACACTAAGAGCAGCGAGTCGGGAAATCGTATAATAGAACCATTGATATTGATAGCTCCAAGTTCTTAAAATTGATGCCACTGCTCACTCCCTGGTAAAGATGTGTATTTCTTATTGCGAACTTAAACCATGAAAAAGAATATATTGTTAAAATCAGTAACAAATATGAAAACTCTGGGAAACTATCATAATTATGGGTCGTGTAGGGGTATTATTACTTAATTTAGGTGGGCCAGATGAACCAGAGGATGTTCGTCCTTTTCTCTTCAACTTGTTTTCTGACCCTGAAATTATTCGTCTGCCATTTTCCTGGCTGCAAAGCCCCCTCGCCTGGTTGATTTCAACGTTACGTGCGAAAAAGTCGCAAGAGAACTACCGACAAATTGGTGGTGGTTCACCATTAAGGCATATTACAGAAGCGCAAGCGCAAGCCCTCCAGGAACATCTACAGCAACAAGGGCAAGATGCCAACGTTTATGTGGGAATGCGTTACTGGCATCCTTTTACAGAAGAAGCGATCGCACGGATTAAGCGCGATGTCGTAGAACGGTTAGTAATCCTTCCCCTTTATCCCCAGTTTTCCATCAGCACCAGTGGTTCTAGCTTCCGTCTTTTAGAGAAGCTTTGGCAAGAAGACCCAGCACTCAGACAGATTGAATATACTGTTATTCCCTCTTGGTATCAGCAACCCGGCTATTTGCAAGCAATGGCGCAGTTAATTGCCCAAGAACTCGACCAGTTTGCCAATCCTGATGCGGTTCACATCTTCTTTAGTGCTCATGGTGTTCCTGTCAGTTATGTCACAGAAGCGGGCGACCCCTACCAACAAGAAATTGAAGACTGTACGGCCCTAATCATGCAGACTCTCAACCGCCCAAACCCCCATACGTTGGCTTATCAAAGTCGAGTGGGTCCAGTTGAGTGGCTCAAACCCTACACAGAAGACGCTCTTCAAGAACTAGGTGCCCAAGGTGTTGAAGATTTGTTGGTGGTACCCATTAGCTTTGTTTCTGAACACATCGAAACACTCCAGGAAATTGATATTGAATATCGAGAACTGGCAGAAGAAGCAGGTATTCAAAACTTCCAGCGTGTACCAGCACTCAATACACATCCTGTCTTTATTGATTCCCTGGCGACTTTGGTTGTTGAAGCCCTGGAAGCTCCCAGCCGCATGTTTTCAGAGGTTATACGTCCGGATAAGAAGGTTAAGATGTATCCCCAAGAGCGTTGGGAATGGGGGATGACGACAACCGCTGAAGTTTGGAATGGTCGTCTAGCAATGATTGGCTTTTTGGCTTTAGTGTTAGAGCTAATTAGCGGTCAAGGACCGCTTCACTTCGTTGGATTATTGTAAATAGAGAATTATTACTCAGTTTCTAGAACCGTTTTTCCTATAAGACTGACTCAATTAATAACCCTGTAGAATTGTCAATTGGACTCTACAGGGCATTAATTTAGTGGAACGATTGGATTGTAAGCTCTAGCGGAACCGCCGTTTGCGCCTTCTTGCAACAGCTTTGCGCTTTTTCTTTTCTATGGGAGTCTCAAAATGGCGCAGACGCTTCATATCTGCGAAAATTCCTGCCTTTGAAACTTGACGCTTAAAACGGCGCAATGCCGACTCAATCCCTTCATTTTCGCCTACAACCACTTGGGTCATGCTATCTCCTCCTGAGTTTGAACAAGCAATTTAATTTGGGTAGTTACATTCACCCAATTGAATCTCTAACAAGATTGGTGATCACAAAAAATCGGGAGCATTCTGTGTTAGCGACTTAGACGAGAAGCTGTACTGTTAGATGTATGCTCACCGTATAGGTATCACCTCAGACTACTCAGTAAATCGAAAGCAACTTTGGCTGACGACGCTCACGCACTGAAGCGAAAAACTGAATGCCCCTGACTACAAGATTATAGGTGTTAGCTAGCCTGTAATGCTTGAGTAGGATAAGCTTAGTAACTACGAGAATACCCGCCACTTTGTCTTTTATCTTCACGAGGCTTGGCTTTATTAACCCTGAGGCTACGACCCATCCACTCAGCACCATCGAGAGCTTCAATTGCCGCATCTTCCTCAGCATCGGTTTCCATCTCTACAAAACCAAAGCCACGAGGACGACCTGTCTCGCGATCGTTTGGAATCTGGACTCTCTTTACAGTTCCATATTCCGCAAAGACACTAGTTAGATCATCTTGTGTAACGTCGTAGGATAGGTTACCCACATAGATTGACATAAAAAAGTCTCCAGAAGCAAATGATGTAGAGATTTAAATCCGGAGACACGCCTGTAATATACCCACAGAAACACTGTAGCCGAACATAATTCTCGCTAATTACCCTAACACATCAACTTGTGAGCTAGCCACTCTGGGTACTATTTCAATTCTATCAAGTAGATAGAATTTAGTTGATGTAGTTTAAGCGACTACGTGTTGAGGTATGAGTTCCGAACTGTTAGGGATATCTGATTGAAGCCGTGCGATCGCGTTGTCAATTAACTCAACACCTTGCTCAAGTGTTTCAATAACTGCTAAGTGCCCCCGCAAATCAGCGGCACCCGCAAAGTTTTTGGCATACCAGGTCATGTGTTTACGAGACTGACGAATACCGCGATCGCCTTTATACTCCCATAACGCCTGCAAATGTTCCCTAGCACACTCCAACCGTTCTACGGATGTCGGGGAAGTGAGCTTTTCTCCGGTTTTCAAGAAGTAATCAATTTCTCCCACCAGAAACGGATAACCGAGCGTTCCTCGCGAACACATTACCCCATCAGCACCTGTCTGTTCCAGACATTTTACCGCTGCCTCAACTGAAAAGATATCTCCATTCGCAATAACTGGAATGGAAAGTATCTCCTTCACTCGCCCAATCCACTCCCACTTCGCATTACCGTTATAGCCTTGGGAACGAGTGCGTCCATGCACGGTAATCATCTGTGCCCCCGCATCCTCCATCCGCTTGGCAAATTCCAGAATATTGATTTCCTTATCTGTCCAACCGATACGAGTCTTGACGGTGACTGGCACATTCACCGCCTCAACAACTGCCCTCACAATTGCCTCAGCCGTCTCTGGTTCCCGCAACAAGGAAGAACCACCCCCATTTTTCGTAATCTTATTTACAGGACAACCCATATTAATATCAACTGTATCTGCCCCTTCCTCCACCGCCATCTGTGCGGCTTCCGCTAAGAAATCTGGACGGCAGTCAAACAACTGAATACTAATCGGTCGTTCGTTGGGGTCTACCTCCATAATTTTAGGTAGCTCTTTTACATAGTGCAGCCCTGTGGCATTCACCATCTCTGTGTACATCATCGACTCTGGCGCATGACGGCGCACCAGGCGACGAAATACCATATCTGTAACCCCAGAAAGGGGCGACTGTAAAACCCGACTTTTCACCTCAAAAGAGCCAATCTTCAACGGTGTTGACAGTCGAGCTTGCAAACTGGGAGATAGAGAAACCATAGACGAGATGTTGCAGCAATCTAGCTTCTCTATTTTACTCACTTCAAATAGCTTCTATCTTTACCCAGGAGAACACCTTGTTTATTGATCAGTACTGTCTCTTAAATCGGCTAATTATAGTGCTTAACGAACTAGTTTATAGCCTTAGTGTTGAGGGATTTTTCTCGTTTCCTGATTAACCTTTGCCAAAGCTCTGGCTGCAAAACGGTGAACATCCTTTTCCCGATCGCCCAAGGCAGTGGTCAGAACCGAGACAGGAACTTCAGTGTCTGCTCCCATCGAGCGTAAAGTCTTTGCTGCAAGACGACGAATCTCTCCTTCCTCATCTTTTAAGGCTTCAATCAGAGCTGGAATAGCAACTCTAGCTTCAGAACCCATTCTTGATAAAGCCCATGCAGCGTACCAACGAATTTCTCCTTCCTCATCTTTCAATGATTCAACAAGAACCGAAACCGGAGTGTCTATTCTCCCTTGGATTCTTGACAAAACACCTGTAGAGATATGAGAGAAACCTTCTCCAATAAATGTTAAAAAATCAAGTAGTTTGCTATTAGATGTTAGTTGCATAGTACGGAATACCCAGTGACTAGATTTGGAAATATAGTGTTTTTAAATGGTTTTTAAACAGCGAAAGTGCTGAAAACTTTAGCTGACAAGGGGTGTTTATTTACATCTCAAATGAAAACACTATACTAGCTACTTACAACGGCATAGAGAAGATCATGAACATGAAGTAGCATAGGTTTTATTATCTATCCCCCTAGCGGAAGATTGCAAGAAGTCTAAGCGTAAGTTAATTCAAAGTTCATATCAGCTTTACAATAACTTCACACCCAATTGCTAGCTATTGGTAACGATCGCTTTACAGCCTGACAATTACCTTGACTATTAGTTAAAGGTTCTTAATCGTTTTAGTAAGTACAGTAGTTCTTGCCACAGGAATCTCTCGGTTCATGCTGCCACAACCACTACAAGTTAGGCGATTTATACATTAAGGGAAGAGTCCATAGGTGCTAACTCTCGATTGAAAACCCAGCGGATTTGACTCAGAAGTCTCTCAAGACGGCAAACACAACAGATTTATTACGGTTCGCCCCAATCTCCCAAGCCCATAAGTTCTATACATTAGACACAGTGAAAGCAATCAGGAGCAGCTAGCTACCGATGCGCTTCATCTAAAAAAGGAGTAGTGAAAGCAATTTTGTTATATCACCGTCCAACCCCAGGTTCGGAAACCCCTCCTTCATCAGATAGCGTCACAATGCTCACTATAGAGATTGGTAGCTCTCTCCAATGGTATTGAAGCTCTCCAAAGCTGCTGATTGAACCCTTGAATTGTTCAGTTTTCAGTTCCCCCTGCCAAATCAGTATTTGTAGTTAAACGAACCCGGAACACTCTTATGGCAAAAGTTGTTGGAATTGACCTAGGTACAACTAACTCCTGCGTCGCAGTAATGGAAGGTGGTAAGCCTACCGTCATTGCCAACGCAGAAGGTTTTCGGACAACACCTTCAGTTGTAGCCTATGCCAAGAATGGCGATCGCTTGGTCGGACAAATCGCCAAGCGTCAGTCGGTGATGAACCCCGAAAATACTTTTTACTCCGTTAAACGCTTCATTGGGCGTAGATTTGATGAAGTGGGCAACGAAACTACTGAAGTTTCTTACAAAGTCCTCAATGCTGGCGGTAGCGTCAAGATTGATTCCCCCGCGCAAAGCAAGCAATTTGCACCAGAAGAGATTTCTGCTCAGGTGCTACGCAAGCTAGTAGAGGACGCTAGCAAGTACCTCGGTGAAACGGTTACCCAAGCCGTCGTTACCGTTCCTGCTTACTTCAACGACTCTCAGCGTCAAGCCACCAAAGATGCTGGTAAGATTGCTGGGGTTGAAGTGCTGCGGATTATCAACGAACCTACCGCCGCTTCTCTGGCATACGGTTTAGACAAGAAGACCCAAGAAACCATTCTGGTATTTGATTTAGGTGGTGGTACCTTCGACGTATCTATCCTTGAAGTTGGCGACGGTGTCTTTGAAGTATTGGCAACAAGCGGTGACACTCACCTGGGTGGTGACGACTTCGACAAGAAAATAGTTGATTACCTCGCTTCAACCTTCCAAAAAGATGAAGGCATTGACCTGCGTAAAGATAAGCAAGCGCTGCAACGCCTAACTGAAGCTGCTGAAAAAGCCAAGATTGAACTTTCCAGCGTCACTCAAGCAGAAATTAACCTTCCCTTTATTACGGCTACTCAGGATGGTCCCAAGCACCTGGATATGGTGTTGACCCGTGCCAAGTTTGAAGAACTCTGCGCTGACTTGATCGACCGTTGCCGCATTCCTGTTGAGAACGCAGTACGCGATGCCAAAATCGACAAGAGCGCCATTAACGAGGTCGTCTTAGTTGGTGGTTCTACCCGGATTCCTGCGGTACAAGAGTTGGTCAAGCGGGTTCTTGGTAAAGATCCAAACCAAAGCGTCAACCCTGATGAAGTCGTAGCCGTAGGTGCTGCGATTCAAGCAGGTGTCCTTGCTGGTGAAGTGAAGGATATCCTCCTCCTCGATGTCACACCGTTATCTCTGGGTGTGGAAACCCTGGGTGGGGTCATGACCAAGATCATCCCTCGCAACACCACTATCCCCACCAAGAAGTCAGAAACCTTCTCAACGGCTGTGGATGGTCAGACCAATGTGGAAATCCACGTTCTCCAAGGTGAGCGTGAGATGTCCAACGACAACAAGAGTCTTGGTACCTTCCGCTTAGATGGTATCCCACCTGCTCCTCGTGGTGTTCCTCAAATCGAAGTGACCTTTGATATCGATGCCAACGGTATCCTCAACGTTACTGCGAAGGACAAAGGTACAGGTAAAGAGCAATCCATCAGCATTACTGGTGCTTCAACGCTACCGGATGCCGAAGTGGATCGGATGGTCAAAGAAGCCGAAGCCAATGCTTCTGCTGACAAAGAGCGTCGTGAGAAAATCGATCGCAAGAACCAGGCAGATTCTCTTACCTACCAAGCTGAGAAGCAAATCCAGGAGCTTGGCGACAAGGTTCCCGCTGCTGACAAGACCAAGGTAGAAGGATTGATCAAAGACCTACGCGAAGCCGTTCAGCAAGAAGACGACGAGCGGATTAAGACTTTGACGACTGAGTTGCAACAGTCACTCTACAGCATCAGCACCAACCTCTATCAACAACAAGGTGGCGGTGGTCCAGATGGGGGTGGTCCCGGCGCTGGTACAGGTGCGGCAGGTTCTGAAACAACCTCTGGTGGTTCCAATCCTGATGATGTGATTGACGCTGAGTTCTCAGAAACTAAGTAGTGCAACCGATAGAGGCTAGTGATGAACTGCCTCTACCCTCAGTGATTGATTCAGTGTAATTGAGAAAAGGTGGATGGGTAGCGATCGCTCCTATCCACCTTTTTTATTGTCGTAAAAATAGGAGGAGAACAGTATTCCCCTTCTCCTCCTACCCCTGTTTGAGATGAAAGCCTTATTCGTCTGAATCCTCAGTTGGGAAAGCCCCTGGTCGGACTTGAAAGGCTTGTACCCTACCCTGACGAGCAACTTCGACTTCTAAAGCACCACCAACCTGACTAGATTCGACTTGTTTTTGTACCTCACCAGCACTTTTAACTGGTTGACCAGCGACTTTTCGGATAATATCTCCAGGTTGGAGACCAGCTCTTTGTGCTGGTGAATTTGGAGCAACACCAATGATTAAAACACCAGTATCTTGCGTGACTTCAAAGTCAAAGTCCTTGTCCTCATTAATTTCTTTTCGGAGATCTGGTGTTAAGGTCGCCATCCGAATGCCTAAGTAGGGATGCTCAACTCGACCTTTTGTGAACAGTTGATCGGCAATTCGTTGTGCCGTTTCAACCGGGATTGCAAAGCCTAATCCCTGAGCACCAGCACGAATCGCTGTGTTAATCCCAATCACTTCACCTCTGGCATTCAGCAGAGGACCACCAGAATTACCGGGATTAATCGCGGCATCTGTTTGAATAAAGCTAACCCGTTTTTCTGGGACACCGACCTGAGAACTAGAGCGATCTAGGGCACTGATGATACCAACGGTCACAGTATTATCAAGCCCTAGGGGATTGCCGATCGCAATTGCCCACTCTCCGGGAATTAAAGTCTCCGATTTCCCGAGGCGTACTGTAGGTAAACGTGTCGCCTCAATTTTGACCACCGCAACGTCGGTTACCGAATCGACACCGACCACCTTACCGTCAAATGTTCGACCATCCTTAAGCGTAACTTTCACTCGATTAGCACCTGCGACAACGTGAGCGTTAGTAATCATCCGCCCATCTGAAGTCAGAATAAATCCTGAACCCGTGCCTCGCTCAACCCGTTCTTCTGGAGGTTTTGGCATCTCATCACCAAAGAATCGCCGGAAGAAGGGATTTCTAAACGCATCGGGAACCTCTCTTGAAACCTGACGTGCTGAGTCAATCCTGACAACGGCTGGTCCCACGCGATCAACTGCCTCAGCAATGAAGTTGAGATTGGCTTCGGGAGGACGACCTGAGGGCTGAGCATTGGAAGGTTGCAAAACAGCCGGAACAGCTTCAGGTGGTCTTTGCACCGACTGCTCTGCCATGAGATAGCGACTCCCCAGTACCCCTGCGCCACCGCCTAAGCCCAGCAAAGTCAGATAAACGGTCAGCTGCTTTAGGGATAAACTCATGGTCTTGACAACTCAACGATATCTTTTGCTTACTTATTACTTCCACTCTACTGAAAAAGTTTGGAATTAACCGAATACTGTGAACTAAGTTATGTTCACCTGATGCTACTGACCTAGCCAACTATCGAGAGCGGTGGAAAGCGTTTGAAGAAGAAGGTTTGGAGCTAGTGCGATCGCATACTTCACAAGCCACTGCTGCTGGAGTGAGTGCATAATTTACCCAACTTCGTATTTCGGCAGGTAGTGAATGCTGCTGTCACAACTCACTATGAGGTTAGTCGCTTAGGTGTCAAAGTTGACATAAATAATCCCCGCAAGCACATCGCGCTGGCGGGGGGTTTTATAGAAATTCTGTATACTTACTTCCTAATATACTACCAAAGAGAGATGCATTTAGGGGAACTATTGCGTTCAACCGTGGCGCTCTTAGCGTTTAGGGAATCACCAAATCACTAGATGAGAAACTTTACAAAACTAAACACAAGAGCTTATTTATTCTTAGACTCTTGATAGTACTACGTTTCAGGATGGGCTATACCTGTTTTGTATCCAGAAAAGATAGAAAATATTTCTAAAGAAAGACCAATTTCCACCAATATTATGAGAGCATCCATAGTACTTAACACTGGGGTCAGCAGATATAAAGACCCTAACTATTAAATAACCCAATGAAATCTACACGCCTCCTATTGTTAATTGGTTTTTTGCAGGATGAGTTGGCGATTCCCTCTGCCTCGATCGACCTAGCCGTGCGCCATCATCCCGATACCCCAAATCTGTTGCCGATGATTCTTTGGCAATACGGATTGATCACGTTAAAGCAGTTAGACCGAATCTTCGATTGGTTGGAAACGGCGTGAGCAAATTCCGTGAGTTTGGCTGTGATGTTTAAAACCCCTGGCAGCAGGCACGTAGACAACTCCCTCAATCAGTTCAGCCTTCTTTAGAGAAACATCGCGTTGTAACGACGCTCAAATTCATAGCGATTTAAGCGATCTGCGCTTCGCAGCAGCGCTTCGCTATCGCCACTTTCAAAGAAGTAATGAGTTGTGTATTTTGTCTTTCTGTCACTGAGAGACTAGCTCATTGCACCGTTTGGTCGTGCCGCCTAACTCAGGATGTGACGTGAAAAGTTACCTCACTATAAGCCATCATTTCAGCAACCAAATCACTATGGCTAAGGCAATTCAAATCGACCAATAAAGAAGTCAATTATCATCGTCGGTCAATCGGCAACGCTGTAGTGTCTTGCACTCAATCCGCTTCTGGCGGTCGGCAACAATACTCGTTAAGTCCGGTCGTCCCGTGAGAGCGAGTCGCCAGTCAGCCCAGATTTCGTATAAGGCATCCACAATCCAACCAATCACAGGTAGCTTAGTGGCAGCATAGATCCACCCCATTCCCAGAATTTCGTAGACTCGACGAAAGACTTCCACATTTTTGATGACAGTGCCGTCGGGGAGTAGAGCATGAATTCGCCCCATTGCCGTCTCAAAGTCTATGCCTCCATGTGAAGAGGGAGTATAGTCATCGTCGGCAATATCTACAAACGTCACTTTTCCTCGACCCGCATCACGTTTTCTCAAGAAGTTGACTTCTCGCACACACAAGGGGCATTCACCGTCGTACAGCAATTTGATTTGCCAGGACGGCTTTTCAGGTACAGGAGCGACTTTAACGGATTTGTGGGATTGGGTGTTTGACGAGGGCATACGAGGAAAGGCAAATTAATTCACGTCGGAAGCATTGTTATAAAATCTCCTCGACAAGGAGCTAGAGATTTGTTACTAATTGTAACGATTTGAGTACACCATCAGGAAATCTAACTTGTCACTCTTGATATTGTCGTTGGTTCAGCTTCATCTCACCTGTAGCTGCTGCGCGCTCGTTTACTTGCCTGCACCTCAGCGAGCGTTTGAGTTTGCACCGCTTGGATTTGAGCCTTGACTCGCTCCAATTGCTGTTGGGTTTGTTGGATACTACTATATAGTTGTCGCTTCTGAGTCTAGAGGCGAGAGTCGTCTAGGTAAGCAATCGCCTCTCCCTGCTGTAAGGCCTGGTGCGCCTTTACTTCAATCCGATTCACTAAAAATTCGTTAACTCATAGCAAGAACGTGCAACGATGGCATGAACGTGCAAGATTTTTTTCAGTCACATGGCTCAAAATCGGAGATAGGAATACACCGATTATCCAAATAGGAGATGTAACAAGGAGCCATCAAAATGAAAAGAGCAACAGCCAAGCCGTTGAAGAATACATCCAACCAAACTCTGTGGACAGACCTTGGAGAGAATGCATCTGCACAAATAAGCGGCGGCAGAATCAGCATAGGTGAGACTTCTCCAGTTGATGGGTTAGGCAGACCTATAAGACGCTCAGTCCTCTAACCCTTAAAAAGGATGAAAATGCGATTTTACAAGCCAACGCAATCTCCACTTGCAATGTAACTCTGCAAAATTAAACCTAGAAAATGTAGAGCGATCGCTAATCCAAGACCTATCAGAACAACAGGCTAGCAATCTTGCAGGAGGTATTCAACGCCTTCAAGAAGAGTTTCAAGCAGAACTCAGCGTTCTGCGGGGGCGGACAACCCCCCTCCTGCCAAAAGCACTAATGGAAAATCAGGCTTAATCTTTTTGAAATCTCGTGGTAGTACTAGTTATTAGTCTTTAACTATCCAGCAGCAACCTTGCTTTTCTTAAAAAGAAGGTCAATACCGTCTCTTTGCGAGTGATGATATCTGCATTACCATTCATTCCGGCTTGTAAGTTACACTGACGATCGCCAACTCTCAGGAAAAAAGTTTCAGGTTGAATCGTCACTTCATAGCGGGAATTAACCGTTGGTGATGGCATCTCTCGCTCCGACGAGGTTGCTGTGTGGGACGGACGTGCTGTCACGTCGGGAGAAATAGTGGTGAGTATGCCTGCAAGCGTACCGTAGTCGGGGTAGGGACAGCCTGACACCTCGATCTTCACGGCTTGTCCCACTTCGACTCGACCAATATCTTGAGGGGCAACAAATGCTTTCACAACTAAGGGAACATTGCTAGGTGCAATCTGCGCGATCGCATCTCCGCTACTCACGAGTTGGTCTATATTCTGGAGGTTCAGTTGTTGAATCGTACCAGTTACAGGTGTGCGTATTACGGTATTCGCCAGCTCTGTTTCCACTTGCTGAAGTTCTTGGCGATCGCGTATTATCTGGTTTTGGATGGGGAAGAGTTGTTGACTCAGGGCTTCCCGTTCCCGGTTTAGGGTTGCTAGAGTCGAAGCACCTCTGGCACGCTCTTGCGCTACCCGTTCGGTAGCAATTTCCACTGAAGCGGTACTGGGATCGAGGGCAGATCGGGCGCGTTGCAAGCGAGCTAAGGCAACGTCTACTGCTACGGCTTTTTCACTGATTTGTAGCTCGGCAACCGCTCCTGTATTCGCTAATTCTCGATAGCGAGCTAATTCTTCCTGTGCCAACTGCGCGGCAGATCGTGCTTCTTGCACCTCTGCTTGCGTTGCTACCTGTCGCTCTTGATGCTCTCGTCGGTTTAGCTTGAGTTCGCCTGTAGCTGCCGCAATCGCGCGATCGATTGCCTGCTCCTCAGCAGTAATTTGAGCCTGCACCGCCTGAATCTGAGTCTTAATTCGCTCCAATTGCCGTTGATTTTGCTGGATGCTAGTAGAGAGTTGACGTTTTTGGGTCTGCAAGCGAGAATCATCAAGATAGGCGATCGCCTCTCCCTGCTGTACTGCCTGATAAGCTTTCACTTCCAGCCGCTTCACTTTCCCCGTCGCCGCCGCCTGGACAATTCGCAATTCTCCTGTGGGACGAACGCTTGCCGGAGCTTTGACTGTCGCCGGATACTCCAGCACTGCCGCCAAGGTAATAGCAGCACCAAAAATAGCAAGCATCGCCACGCCGCCGAGAGTTGCCCAGCGATCGATAGGTGGCAAAAACTCATCCGGGTGTACCGAACGCAAACCATCTGGATTGATGGGAGAATTGTTGGTCATTGGTCATTGGTCATTGGTTGTTTGTTGTTGGTCGTTAAGGAGGTTGGAAAGTTGCAAAATGTTCATGGTTCATTGGAGTTCAAGAACCCACCAGTCTTCCATTAGTCATTGCCACTCTTCCATCTCCTTGTCCTCCCCTGCCCCTCACCCCCGTTCCCTTCTCAATGAACTATCCACTCGTCCTCCAGCATGGTGAAGAAGACTGCGGTGCTGCGTGTCTTGCCACCGTTGCAAAATCCTACGGACGTACATTTGCCATCTCCCGTGTCCGCGAAGCTGTTGGCACGGGGCAGCTAGGGACAACATTGCTCGGATTGCGTCGAGGGGCAGAAACTCTAGGGTTTAACGCCCGTTCCGTGAAAGCAACCCCTCAATTACTCGATCGCCTTAATGAAGCTCCACTTCCTGCTATCATCCACTGGAACGGGTATCACTGGGTTGTTCTGTACGGGCGCAAGGGCAAAAAGTATGCCGTTGCCGATCCCGGTGTCGGAGTGCGCTATCTCACTCGCGAGGCACTAACGGCATCCTGGAGCAATGGGGTGATGCTGCTGTTGGTGCCGGATGAGAACCGCTTTTACGAACAGTCTAGCGATCGCATTGCTGGATTTGGGCGGTTTTTCCGTCGCGTCTGGCACTATCGCTCCCTGATTGCAGAAGTCCTGCCGTTAAATTTGGTCATCGGACTGCTATCTCTGGCATTTCCCTTGCTAATTCAGGTACTCACCGACGACGTATTAGTGCGGGGAGATACAGAACTGCTGGTGACGGTTGCGATCGCGGTTACTGTCATGACCCTTTTTAGCAGTTTGCTGCGCCTAATTCAAGCCAATCTAGTCGCTCATTTTGCTCAACGCCTAGAACTCGGACTGGCACTAGATTTTGGTCGCCAAATCCTGCAACTTCCCCTCAGCTATTACGAAGCTCACCGCAGTGGCGAGATTGTCAGTCGCTTAAGGGACATTCGGGAAATTAACCTGCTGGTTTCCCAGATGGTAACCAGTCTGCCCAGCGAGTCTTTTATTGCCTTGGTGTCCCTGGCGTTGATGCTGATTTATAGCTGGAAGCTTACCGCCGCCGCCGTGGGCGTAGCGTTCCTGATGAGCTTATCTACGATCGTTTTCCTACCTACCCTGCAACAAAAAACCCGCGATGTCCTAGTCACTGACACGGAAAACCAAGGGATTCTGGTTGAAACCTTCAAGGGAGCATTGACCCTAAAAACCACCAATGCCGCCCCTCAAGCTTGGGACGAACTGCAAAGTCGCTTCGGTCGGCTGGCAAATGTTACCTTCCGATTGTTGCAGATTAGCATTATTAATGGCGTATTTTCCTCCTTGGTGTCCGGGTTAGGTTCCCTCGCCATCCTCTGTTTTGGCAGCATCTTGGTGATTCGACAAGAACTTAGTATCGGTCAACTGCTAGCATTTAACGGCATGAATCGCAATTTCATAGCACTGATTAGTACTGTCATTAACTTTGTCGATGAATTCGCCCGCGCCCAAACCGCCACTCAACGCCTCACCGACATCATCGACGCGACACCAGAGGTTGGGGATAATGCGCCTCGCGATTGGGTCGATATTCCGGCTGATGCAGACATCACCTGCACGAATCTCAACTTCCACCATACTGGTCGAGTGGATTTGTTAAAAGACTTCTCCATCACTATCCCCGGCAGCAAAGTTACAGCTTTAATTGGCAAGTCTGGGTGCGGTAAGAGTACGCTGGCAAAACTGATTGCAGGACTTTATTCGCTGCAATCTGGCAACATCCGTTTCGGGCAGTACAATCAATCTGACCTAGCTTTGGAATGTCTGCGCCAGCAAGTCGTCCTTGTACCGCAAGAAGCTCACTTCTGGAGTCGCTCGATTATCAACAATTTCCGCTTCAGCTACCCCCAAGTGACCTTAGAGCAGGTGGTTAACGCTTGTCGGGTTGCTGGTGCTGACGAGTTTATCAGCGAATTGCCGGACAAGTATCAAACGGTGCTGGGGGAGTTCGGGGCGAATCTTTCTGGGGGGCAACGGCAACGATTAGCGATCGCGCGTGCCCTTGTCACCGACCCCTCCGTGCTAATTTTAGATGAATCCACGGGCGCACTCGACCCGGTAACGGAAGCGGAGGTACTCGATAAATTGCTAGCTCATCGTCGGGGCAAAACCACAATTATCATCAGCCACCGTCCTAGAGTAATTCAACGCGCTGATTGGATTGTGTTGTTGGATAAAGGCGAACTCCAGCTAACAGGTACCCCGGAAGAGTTAAGCCAACTTCCGGGGGAACATCTGGATTTTTTGAATCCGTAAACTAATTTCTTACATCATTATGGCTAGCAACCACCGATCGATTCTGGAACCCAGCAAGGGAAAGGGTTTGCGACGAAAGAGTTGGTAGGGGAAAGACTGGAGACTGCCGTGCCGCCGGAAATCATCTCTTGCCTTTGTTCGTTTAACTCAATGACTAGCTGATGTAATTCTTTGCCGTCTACGGCAAGCTTCGGTGAATTTTTAATCGGATGCTTGTACAACATCTTTCTACTCCTTTTTGATTTTTGAGGTTGTTCATTTAAAGTTAGGTAGTTCTTGCCTTGCCAAGGTAACTGGAGAAGTGGATTACACAAATATGAAAATTACCCTAGTTTGAGAAGAAGCCACAGAATCTCTTTGCTGACCCGCATGAGTCAACTCGTGTGATAGCAACTTCTGCCCGCTATTACCTCCTACAAGAGCGCTGGCATCATCATCCTCTATTCGCTGCCAGAGTATAGTTTTTTGCAGCACCGTCAGTTGTTTTTTCATCGGATTTTCTTTTTTCAACTCCTTCTCTGAGATTAGGATTGGGAATTAATAAAGGTGTATTCGTACACCCAGTGTTGAGCTTCACTTTTAAGCAAAAGGATTGGCAAAGAGTAGCACAGCAACTTTTGGCTTGGAATCGGTGTTATAGTCGGCTGGCAGTACATCAAGCAACTGAGGAACAGTGGTCACTGAACCACCTAACAATAATTCCTCATTTTCTTCGCTTAATGCCACCACTAGCTCTTGCAAAGGTGCAATATTCAAGGTGGGTTGCGCTGGATTATCACTTGGAAAATTGTCAAACATATTTGAACTCCTTTGGAAGTTTTGAACGATAAGTCTTGGTAGATGCTATTACCCAAGGGGTAGCGCTAAAAGCGATCGCACAAAAAATGCGTACATCTACCTTAGTTTGTGGGTTTATTCCTGGGTGGCCGAGTGACATCTCCAAATCTGATACTCCAAGCTAAACACCCCTCACCACCAGAAATTATTTCAGCTTGTCGCTCATCTAATTCGTGCCAAAGCGTGAGGTGTGATCGCTGACAGTTTGTAGTAGATTTTGGCGAATTATTTTGATTGCTAGACATTGTATTCTCCTAAAAACCTAATTGTTCTTCATTGCAAAAACTGTGGTTCTTGTGTACCCAATCAAACTCTTCACTACTTTCCAACGATGAGAAAGGTTTTCAAGCCAGTGTTAATAATAATGTGCCACGAATCTTTCCTTCTGCTTCTCCCTCTGCACTGAGTCGCGTCCGAAGAGTATCCCCGCCACTAAACGAGGTACCGCCTGAGAAGACTTCCTGGTTTCCTTCATCTAAATCCACCACAACCTCTTGCAATTGGGCAATCTCCAAGTTAGTCTGTGATGAATTCTTCATTGAAACCTCGCAAAACATTTTTACAACTCCTTTGTAATGTGCAAACGACAAGTTTTGATAGATGCGATCGCACGAATCAGTTGAACTGAGATTTATAAGAGGATGAAGGCAACTACAAGATCACTCGCAGCAGAAATTTGCCTGAAGTCCTTCGTGCTTGTAGCGTGTCTGCTACCTTCATTACCGCCAGAAATCATTTCTTGCTTCTGTTCGTTTAACTCGATGAATAGCTGATGTAATTCTTCGCTATTTATAGCAAGCTTGGACGAATGTTTAATTGGGTCTTTGTCAAACATCTTTCCACTCCTTTGTGACTTTTGAACTATAAGCTTTGGTCAATCCGATCGTTCGCGCTGAATGCAACACTTGACTACCTACCAGTCGTAGGATTTCAATCTAATCTTGATTTTCTCTCTTGCCGCAGCAGTCGGTACTACATCTGCAACGACAGGCAGATCGGAAGTATCAGTTTGAACACCTCCCGATAAAGATTCTTGCTCGGTTGCACTCAAATCTACCCAAGGCGTTGCATTATCAGTTTGAATTGCTTCTGAGTCAGGTTTAGGAAGTCGAGGGGAAACTCCCTCGTAAGTTTGCACGTCTTGACTCAATCGGGCAACATTTAAGGTGAGCGGCGATAACATCTTTCCACTCCTTTTCTTACATTAAAGTAGGGATACTACGAATCCCATAGTGGCGGGCTGTACTGGGCATCGAAGCAGACGCAGCAAAAAAAAGATGTTCGCCCTCTACTAATAGAGTAATATTCCCTCCTCGCGATCCAGATGAGTTACCACCTGATAATACTTCCTCGGTTTGTACATCTAGTTCGCAGACCAAGTTTTGCAATGATTCAACATCCAAACTAGGCAGCAATAAATTCTCAAATGAGGATTTACCCAACAACATCTTCTAACTCCTTGACAACTTCTGATTCTGTAAGTTTTGGTCGATGCGATTAACCCAAGGAATAGCGCTAAAAGCGATTGCTCAAATTAACAGCCAGAATCTATTCAGGAATGCTCCCGTTTCCACAGCCATTGGTAACTAACACTCAACGTGCGAGTCTCCGGATTCCATTGAACCGTCCACTTTCCACCTGCCGTTCTCACACCCCAAAAGGTTTGCGAGCCGGAAGAAAGTGTAGAATTACCAGCCGCGCCTCCCTGAACCAACTCCTCTTCGCTTTCACTCAACTCCGAACAAGCTGCTAACTTGCGATCGCTCAGTAAATTGCTAGCCATCTCTATACCTCCATGTTTCCTGCAAAAGTCGGCTTTTACCGTCAGTTGTAGTACCTATTACTCCTATCTCTGAAATTTATGCAAGCAATCCAAACTATCGAGATTGTTCAAATAACTAATTTTCCGTCTGACCTCAACCCTCGCAAATGCCAACTTGAATGTCTTGCACATTCATGCGGTTTTTGCACGTTATTGCTATAAGTTGAGAAAATTTTTAGGTGTCACCCCAGTTAAACGTTTGAAGTGGCGATTGAGATGACTTTGGTGGGTGAAGCCACAAGCGAGCGCAATTTCACTAAGATTCATTTTGCGCTGTCTCAATAGTTGCTTTGCCCGCTCGACTCGTTGTTGAATCAAATACTTGTGTGGGCTGAGTCCTGTGGACTGTTTGAAGACGCGAGAGAAATGGTAGGGACTCAGTTGTGCGATCGCGGCAAGTTCGTCTAAACTCAGTTCTCGGTTGAGATAATCATTGATATAGTCCATCACCAACTTCAGTTTATGTGCAGGGAGACCAGCTCTACAATCAATGTTTCTACGCCCTTGTGTGGAGCAATGTCTCAACAGATGCACGGCAAGCGCATTTGCCATTGTCTCTACATAAAGTCGTTCACTGCTGCCATTTGATCTCAATTCTGCCTCAAGTGCCAGCCCAATTTGCTGAATGAGGAAATCTTGAGTTGCAAGATGCGGCACTAATTCAAATCGCTCTATATTTAATAACTCCCATGCATTACGAGTTAACAATTCATTTTGCAGGCGGAGCACGAGAATATTAGCTTCTTTGTCCCAACGGAATGAGTGAGGCAAATGAATAGGACAAATTCCTACAGCACCCGCGAATACCTGTCCTGTTTGCAGACGCCCATCAATAATCCGCTCCAGTTGCAGGCTCTGCCCCATATTAATGTTAATTACATGGTGTTCGAGGGCATATTCCGGGGTTTCTCCCGGTGGCATCTGATAGCGTTCTAAGCTGATGTCACTCCATGCTTCTTTGTAGCTAGAGGGTACAGGTAACCAAGATGGAATTGGGGGCAAGACATTCTCATGGCTTGAACTAGCAACTGAAAGTTTTTCGTCTAGCATCATTAGCCTCAGTTGAGAGAGGGACAGTTTGACACCTTAGGTGTTACGTATCTATCAGTCCTAACCTTGACATTTTATGCACTACTACGCAATTTTCTTCGCGCTCAGTATTAACCCTCTCATCCTGACTTAAAATCGCAAGATTTTGGGAAATCGTTATAGGTTGAGGACATAGATTGAATATGGCTTTCGGCAATGCAAGCAAGAATTGGGTTGGACTGATTATTGCTTTACTAATTTCAATTACATTGAAAAGTGGTAGGAAACAATGTTTGGTGTTTATCCCTCTTCTGTCACTCTCCGAAAACTTTTGCCATTGCTGAAGTCTAGAACTAACCTATGGTAGGCGATCGCAGACTTTTTCCTTCATAGAAATTGATCCGAGTAGGGAAATTGCCAAAATTAGATGGGCAAACGCTGTATTCCCTAATACACCTCCTTTGTAGAAAATATTAATAATAGGAAAAACCGGAGAGTGACAGAAGAGGG